>CAISUK010000670.1 GCA_903888645.1 uncultured Pseudomonadota bacterium
AATCCTCGGTCAGCCGATCGGCACCGCCAGCGATGTCTATGCCTTGGGCGTGGTGCTCTACGAACTGCTGACGGGTTCCTTGCCCTACCGGCTGAAGCGGGATTCGCGCGGGGCGCTGGAAGACGCCATCCTCAGTGCCGACGCACAGCGCCCGAGCAAAACCGAAGTGGTGCTGGGCAATGCCCAGGTGCGCAGCAGTACAGCCAGCAAGCTGACTTCCCTGCTCAAGGGCGATCTCGATACGATCGTTCTCAAAGCGCTGAAGAAGAACACCGCAGAACGCTACGCCACCGCCCAGTTGTTTGCCGACGACCTGCGACGCTACCTGGCCGGCGAAGCGGTGCTGGCGCAGCCGGACTCAAGCTGGTATCGCACCGGCAAATTCATCCGCCGCAACTGGCTTGGCGTGGGCGCCGCTACGGCAGTCCTGGTCGCGCTGGCAGTCGGTCTCGGCATCGCCCTGTGGCAGGCGCAGGTGGCGCGTACCGAAGCGCAGACGGCGCGGGCGGTGCAGGCCTTCCTGCTCGATATCTTCCAGGCCAATTCGAGCAATCAGTCTGATCCGCAGAAGGCGCGTTCGACCACGGCTCGCGAGTTACTCGATATCGGCGCGAAGAAGATCGATACGGCACTCACCGAAGTACCGGAAGCCAAGATACAGATATTGAAGACCCTCGGGCAACTGTATGTCGAACTCGGGTTGAATGCTGAATCGGCGCAACTGCAGCGCAAACGTGTTGCGCTTGCCCGGGAACGTTATGGCAGCGACAACGTGCATCTTGCCGAGGCCCTGCTGGATCTGGCATTTGCCGTCAATACGCAACTGGACGATCCGGAATGGCGGCGCACGCTGCAGGAGGCGGAAGCCGTTCTGGATCAACGCCATGACACCGATCCAGTACTGCGCGCCAACTTGTTCAGCAAACTTGCCGATTACTATCAGGAGAAGGATCTGGCGAAAGCTGTCGACTACATTGATCGAGCTATCGCCATCTACGACGACCGTCCAGCTTCGCGGGAACTGGTATCGGCGCTGTTTTCCGCAGCGACGATCCGCATGGTCAACGGCGACTATCTGCAAGCTCGCACCGAAACTGAAGATGCGATCGCTGCTGCGGAAGGGCCTGCTGCCAGCGTCAGCGCTGATTTTCTGCCCAATCTCTACACCTACCTCGGCATGATCAGAAATGAACTCGACGACTTGCCGGGAGCCGAGCAGGCATTGCGTCGTGGCTGGGAACTGTCAAGGCAGGCCAACGGCGACGAACACATCGATACCATAGAAAACCTTTGCGAATATGCCCGCTTGCTGGTCTTGACTGGCCGCTCTGCGCATGATGGCATTGTCATGATCGAGTCGGCAAAGACATCATTGGGCCGTGCCAAGGGTGGCGAAGAACTGGCCAATCAGTGGTACATGGCAACGACTTATAGTCCGGCAGCCGCCAGCTACGGGCGATTGGAAGATGGACTGGACACACTGACGCAACTTGGAACAAAGCTGACGGGTATCGGCGACTCGGTACGCGTAATCAGCGTCAAGGAACAGGAAGCGGATATGCTCATCAAACTTGGCCGAACTGCCGAGGCTGATCGCCTGCTTGAGGAAGCCAGCAAGGTCCTGCCGGCCCCGGGAATCGCCAGAGACAAGTATGAGCAGCGAATACAGCTGGCAAGGCTCAAGTCGTTGCAAGCGCAGCGACGCTGGGCGGATGCAGCGGCTTTGGCGGACAAGTCTTTCCCCGATAAGAATGGGTTGGCGACAACCTCTGCCAAAGATTTAAGTGCGCGCCGTATTCATGCCGAACTGTCCCTTGCCCGGGGCGATGCGCCGCGAGCGAACGAACTGGCGGCTGAGGCAATCGCCAGACTCGAGGCGAGCGCGGCACGGCCCTATTATGCCGTTCGCGAAAATGAGTTTCGCTTGCTCGCGGGCAAGGCACTGCGCCAATTGAAACAAGCGGCCGCTGCCGAGCGCATGTTACGAAAAGCGGTCGAGATCGGAGCGGCAGTTTATGACCCGCAGCGAAGCCCGGAACTCGCGGACGCCCAGATTGCCCTGGCCGAATCCCTGCTCGATTTAAACAAACCCGCCGAGGCGCGTGCACTTATGACCAAGGCTCGTGCGATTCATGCCGTCCATAAAGTATTGGGGCTACAGTACCGGGAACCGCTCAGAGCGCTGGAAGCGAGGCTTGCCGAGACGAGCTAACGCGGCACATTGCGTCTGGATCGCGGCCCCATTTTCCCAGCGCAAGTCCTGCACCCCGACCGGTGGTCCGAGCCGGATGAATGGTGTTTACTGGATTCCGTTCTTCAACGGAATGACGAGCAAAAGGCGTCGCGCTCCCCAATTCGTCGTCCCGGCGCAGGCCGGGATCCAGAAACAGCGTTTCAGAAACTCGATTCCGGCCTCCACCGCAATGACCAACTGATACTGGTTCGCTGACGAGAAAATATTCTTGCTGTGGATGTCCGCTTTTGTCGCGGGATTACGTACCAGTTGTTGAGGAGGACAAAATCGGGCTTGAAGACCAGACCCAGCAGGCCGAGAGGTGACGAACCTTGAATTTTGTACTTGACCTCGGTAACCAGTACTTTCGTATGATTTACAGCTCACCGTTTTATTGTTATCGTAGCTCAGTGGGTGGCTTCGCGTTAGCACTGCATACTGCTCGTTTTCTTACCTTATCTGGAGATCTTGTATGAAAAAGTTCCTCGCTTTGCTTGCAGCTACGTTCATTTCGGCGTCTGTTGCATTGCCGGTTTCGGCTAGCGACTCGCCGGCACTCAACCTTTTCGCAAATGATTCATTGACTCAGCCGGCTTCAGCGTTGGCCAATTTGGCAACGGCCAATCCTGCCGCCGATATTGCTTTGACCAAGACTTCGCCGTCAGAGGCCCAGACGGTCGCCTACTTTTCCTGGTTTGTGTGGACTTGTGTAATAAATCCTGGTTTGCCGATTTGCAGGTCGCACCCGTAATTCGGTAATCGGCTTTATCTGTAATGCCCGCTCCGATGGTGCATACCTTCGGAGCGGTTCTCGTTTACCGCATCAAGGTTGTTCTTCAATAGCTCGAGGCCACCGAACGGTCGAGCAACTGCGTGGCATTGCTGCCCCGCCAATCCCCCGCGAATTCTTTTGATTGGCAAGGCGCAGTCACGTGCTGTTATTCTATGGCGTCAATTCGCCAAGCCTGCCTCTCTGGCAGGGTCGCTCCACTTCCCTTCTGTTATTTGATTGATGCCAACGACGACTTATTTTTCGCTGATTTTCGCCGCAGCTATCTTCCTCACTACTGCCTTGCGCCTCTGGCTTACCATGCGCCAGATCGCTCATGTGCGCAGCCACCGGAATCTCGTACCGACAGATTTTGCGACGAGTATTTCCCAGGAAGAGCACCGCAAGGCAGCGGATTACACAGTCGCCAAGGGCCGTTTGGGCCTGGCTGAACTCGCTGCCGGTACGGCACTGCTTCTGGCGCTGACATTGGGCGGAGGCTTGCAGGCCATTGATGCCATGGCCGGCAATTACTTCACTATCGGCAGCTACCCGCATAGCCTGGCTTTGTTCGCCGGCTTTGCGGTGGTCGGTTGGCTAGTCGAATTGCCTTTCGACATCTATCGCACTTTCACGCTGGAAGCCCGCTTCGGCTTCAATCGCATGACATGGGCGATGTATCTGGCGGACACCGGCAAGGGTGCCCTGGTTGCCCTTGTCATCGGAACGCCATTGTTGCTGGCAGTGCTCTGGCTGATGGGGGCAATGGGCGCACTGTGGTGGTGGTGGGTGTGGCTGTTCTGGCTCGGTTTCAACCTGCTCGCCATGATGCTCTATCCGACGCTGATCGCGCCGCTATTCAACAAGTTCGTGCCGCTGGCCGACGCCGCGTTGCGCGAGCGTATCGAATCCTTGCTGCGGCGCTGCGGCTTTCGCGTCTCCGGCCTGTTTGTCATGGACGGCTCGACGCGTTCCAGCCACGGCAATGCCTACTTCACCGGCATGGGCCGCAACAAACGCATCGTCTTTTTCGACACGCTGCTGGCGCGCCTCAGTACCGAAGAAATCGAGGCCGTGCTGGCCCATGAACTCGGACACTTTCGCCGTCATCATGTCTGGAAGCGCCTTGGCTTTCTGGCAGCGGCCAGCCTGGGATTTCTCTGGCTGCTCGGTCAACTGATTACGCAGCCCTGGTTCTACGCCGGTTTGGGTGTGGATACGGCCAGCGCGGCAATGGCGCTGATCCTGTTTTCGCTGGTGCTGCCGGTCTTCGCCTTTCCGCTGGCGCCGCTCACTTCGGCACTGTCGCGTCGTCATGAATACGAGGCCGACGCTTATGCGGCCCGCCAGACGCACGCGGGCGATCTGGTCAATGCGCTAGTCAAACTGTACCGCGATAATGCCGCCACTTTGACACCTGATCCGTTGCATTCGCAGTTCTACGATTCGCATCCGCCGGCCGCGCTGCGCATTGCCAGGCTGCAGGCGGCCTGAATAATTGCTCATAACCGAGGAGATCGACATGCGCCAAAACTTAGCCCGATTTACGCAAGCAGCATTCTGTACGCTCGGCATCGTGTCAGTGGCGCACAGCGCACCCGACACCGCCAAGGGACAGCAACTGCATGACAGGCAGTGCGTCGAATGTCATAAGGGCGCCGTCGGCAGCGATCCCAGCAAGATATACACGCGGCCAAACCACATTGTCAAAAGCCGCAGCGCCCTGTCGCAACGCGTCACATTCTGTGCCACACAGATCAACGCCGGCTGGTTCCCCGAGGACGAAGAAAACGTCGCCACTTATCTGAACGACAAGTACTACAAGTTCAAGTAAGCGATCTTGGAACCTTTGACAAGCGACAGCAATAGCCGTGTTTGTCATGGTGCAGTAAGGCCTTGAGCCGCAAGCCGAATGCGAACGTCACTACCGAGTCAGTCGGCACGGTGGTTGCGGCGTTTGGTCGCCAGTACGAAATTGCACTGGCTGACGGCGACCTGATCAATGGTTTTCCGCTTGGCAAGAAAAGCCCCTATGCCGTTGGCGATCGGGTCGAACTGCAGCAGACGGTGGCCGACCAGGCGCAGATCGTTCGCCACCAGCCGCGCAGCACCCTGCTCTACCGCAGCGACGCCTACCGGCAGAAACTGATCGCCGCTAATGCGACGCAACTGATTTTGGTGGTCGCCACCGAACCGGGTTTCACCGACGAGCTGTTGTCGCGGGCACTGGTCGCCGCGGAGCACGAAGGTATGGGCGTGCTCATCGTCCTCAACAAGGCCGATCTGCTTGATAGGCTACCGGCGGCGCGAGCGCTCCTGGCGCCGTTCGCGGTGCTCGGCTATCCGGTCATCGAACTCAGCGCCAAGCGTGACGTGGCGCCGCTGCGCGCCCATCTGGTCGGCGAAGTCTCGATCATGGTCGGCCAGTCCGGCATGGGCAAGTCGACGCTGATTAACGCCTTGATTCCCGGCGCCGCCGTAGCAACGCGGGAAATTTCCGCAGCACTCGATTCCGGCAAGCACACCACCACTCACGCCCGTTTGTATGACCTCGGCGATGGCGCCGCCATTATCGACAGCCCCGGCCTGCAGGAATTCGGCCTCGCCCATTTGAGCCGCGAAGAAATCGAATACGGATTTGTCGAATACCGGCCGCTACTCGGTCGCTGCCGCTTTCGCGATTGCCGGCATCGCGACGAGCCGAACTGCATCGTGCGCGAAGCTGTCGCGAGTGGCGCCATCAATGCCCGCCGCCACGCGCATTTCCTGCAACTCAGCCACGAAGCCGAACACAAGCCGAAGTTGTATTGAGGGGCCTTGCCCAGTTTGACAGCGTCATTAAAGTCGATCATGCCTGACGAACGCGCCGCAACAAGGGCAGAGGAGAAGTCTGTTGGCGATGGCTCGGGCGATTGCGTGGCGGAGTGTCCTGATCGAATCCGGGACGTGGCGATGGAAGGCTCAATTGCGGCCTTCGTAATTCGACAAGCAGCGTCAGGTCAATAGTGGCCGCGGATAGCTGACCTTGCCGGTTCATCAGACCCTTATCGCACCTTATCGCAGCGTTGAAGCGAGGGCGGCGTCGATCCGGGATTGCCGTTCCGTCAAACCGTGTATCCCGCCCCAGTGACCTCAAGATAGATGTGCTCGAGGCCCACGGGTTTCAACGCCATTGACGTTACGGAGATCCCGGCAAAGACCTCGACCAGTTCGGCTAGCGAAAAGATTCGGGGCAGCCATAGTGTCGGTTTGCCACCATATCGACGCACTTCCCATCCATGCTCCCTCGCGCGGGCAGAGACTGCTTCCTCATCACCCGCCTCGACCATCGCGAGTTGTTGTGCGGGAATCGAGTCCCGCAATTCGGCTAGCGTGCCTTCCCTGGCGATATGTCCGTTCCTGACAATACCAATACGGGAGCATAGCAACTCGGCCTCTTCTAGATGATGAGTCGTCAGCAGGATTCCGATCCCCGATTGATGGAGTCGCTGGATCAGCTGCCACAGCTCGTGTCGGGCCTCGATATCAAGCCCGGCGGTGGGCTCGTCAAGAATCAACAGGCGAGGCGCGTGCACCTGTGCCACGGCGATATTGATGCGGCGCTGCCAACCGCCACTCAGATTTCCCACGCATGTATTTGCGTACTCGCCGAGATGGAAGGCTTCGATCAGTTCGCTGACCCGTTCCCGTCTTTGCTGAGACGACAGACCGTACAGCCTGGAAAAAAAGTCCAGGTTCTCGGCACACGTCAGATCGCGATATATGGAGATTTCCTGTGGTGCAAAACCGATCAACCGTTTCCTCTCGTCGCCAGAGTCAGTTCCCATCACCCTGGTGGTGCCACTATCCGCAGCAAGCAGGCTGCATAGAATGTTGATGGTGGTTGTCTTGCCCGAGCCGTTGGGACCCAGCAGACCATAGATTTCGCCGGGTGCTACGGAAAATGACAGTCCATCAAGGACCAGTTTGCCGTCGAAGGATTTATTTACGCCGCGGATTTCCAGGATGTTCAAGCGCTCTTCTCCTGGGACAGCATCGCCCGATATGAACGAATGCCAAGCCACAGTGCAAGCACAGCGAACCCGGCCAGGAACATTAAATTAGGCAGCACCTCCACCAGCGTCTTTCCTTCGGCCCATACGCCCTTGAGGGCCTGGTTCATATGAAATACCGGATCGGCCTGTGCCAGCATCAAGAGATTTTCGGGCAGCAGTGCAACAGGAAAGAAAGTTCCGCCCAGCACCAGCAACGGTACGCCAAAGCTGGCGACCGGGCCGTTAACATCCTCGGTGCGGCGGGCAAATCGGGCACCGAAGAAAAACCCCAGGCCGACGTAGGAAAAAACGCACAAACCGATGATGGCGAGCCCAAGCAGCCAATTGCCTTGAAAATGGCCACCGAACCCGAGGGCGATGCCGTAGACGATCACTGTTTGCGCCAACGCAATGACCAGGTAAGCCACCACGATGCCCAAGAAATACGACGCGGGTGACAGGGGTGAGAGCAGCAATCGCCTCAAGGTACGCCGCTCTCGTTCTGCCGCAATCGTGGACACCGTTCCTCCAAGACAACTGAAGAACAGTGCCGCTCCGACCAGAATGCCCGGCGCCGTGTGGTCGAAGGAGGTGCCTGGATGCTTGCCGCCAGCATACATGGTGCCGAACAGCAGCAGCATCAAGGTCGGGAATATTACCCAGAAAACCAGACTCCGCCGCATCCTCGCGAGTTCGATCAGGATACGTCGGGAGACGGCAATGGACTCGAAAAAGATGCGATAGGGCATGCTACCTCCATGAGGACTGCGTATGGTGCCATATTGCTCGGACCGTTCAACCTGGAAGCGGAATCAATACGAGTTCAGCAAGGACACCGGGCAAGCTCTATCGGCCGGAGGCAGTGTTCAGATAACATCGCCAAATGCAAACATTGGAAACGCGATGGAGCTTGTAGCCGTCATTGACTTCGAGACCACCGGGCTCTCGCCGGACCAGGGGGATCGCGCCACCGAGATCGCTGCCGTGCTCCTCGAGCATGGAAAAGTTGTCGATCGCTATCAGAGCCTGATAAACGCCGGCGTGCGCATTCCCGCCTTCATCACCGAACTGACCGGCATCACCGACGCCATGGTGCGCCAGGCGCCTCCTGCAGCCAGCGTCATGCGCGAAGTCGCCGATTTCGTCGGCGACCATCCGCTGGTGGCGCACAACGCCTCTTTCGACAGTCGATTCTGGGATGCAGAAATCCAGCGCATCGGGCGCCAGCGCCGCCAGGAATTCGCCTGTTCCATGCTCGTCGCGCGGCGCCTGTTTCCCGATGCGCCCAGCCACAAACTGGGCGTCCTTGTTAAATACGCCAAGCTACCCGTCGCAGGCCGCAGTCACCGCGCCTTGGCCGACGCCGAAATGGCCGCCAGCCTGGTGGCGCACATGGAACAAGAAGTGCGGCGCCGCTACCACGTCGGCGACGTTTCGCATGCGCTGCTAAAGACGATCCAGCAAGCACAAAAGCATCAGTTGGATAAATGTGTGGAACGGTTTCTCGGCAAAGAGACCCTAGGGGTGTCGATTTCGCCGACCAGGTCAACAGCATGTTGAAGGCGAGCCTGACCCCTTATCGCCCTTGCGTCGGGCCCCAATATTGAATCAGCCTTCGCTATCCGGCTGATCCTGGGGCGTTGGACCGGTGGGATCGATCGGCAAAGTCATGGTGAAAGTCGTGCCAGTGCCAACGGTACTTTCCACCTCGATTTTGCCTTGGTGCTTGGTGATGATTCCGTAGGCGATGGACAGGCCAAGACCCGTCCCCTTGCCAATGGGTTTGGTGGTGAAAAATGGTTCGAATACTCTTTGCAGGTGTGCCTCGGGGATTCCCTTGCCAGTATCGCTTATACGTATGCGAATTGACTGGTCGTCGAGTCGCTCGGTAGCGATCGTAATTTCTCCAGCACTTTCGATGGCCTGTGCCGCATTGACCAGGAGATTCATGAAAACCTGATTTAGCTGGGATGGCAAACAGCGAATGTTTGGCAAGTCATTGGCATAATGCTTGATAACTTTGCATTTGTACTTCAGCTCGTTCCAGACGATTGTCAGGGTTGACTCGATGCCGGCATGCACGTCCGCCCACGTCCAGCTAATGTCGCCGATGCGCGAAAAATCCTTGAGGTTTTGCACAATACTGCGCACACGTTGCAGACCGTCTTTCGACTCGATCATCAAGTTGAAAATATCCTGACGAATATAGTCGAAGTCTTTTTCCATCTTCAGCGCGGCGATAGAGGCAAAGTCCGCACTGTTGCCCGTCTGGCGGGCGGCATCCTCGCACGCGCTCACGATTTCGAAGATATCCTTGAGATAACTTTCGAGCGTACCAAGATTGGAATGCACAAATCCGATCGGGTTGTTGAGCTCATGTGCAACACCGGCAGCCAATTGCCCGAGCGACGCCATTTTCTCCGACTGCAACAACTGATTCTGTGCCTCGTCAAGTTTGACATTCAGTTTGCGTTGTTGCGCCAATGCCGCAGCCAGTTGTTCATGTTCGCGCCGCAACCTTGCCTCGGCCTCCACATAGTAGGTGATATCCACGGCGTAAATCGTCACTCTCGGAGGCTTTCCGGCCACGGGGGAAATAGTGGTGTGCAATGTTCGACCGGCACGAGTGTCATCGAATACACACATATGACTGCGTTCCACTGCGTCGCCAACCCGATTCCGAAGGTCGTTTGCAAACTCCGATGGGAGCAAATCGAAAAAGTTGCGCCCGACAAGACTGGACGGCGTGGAACCCAATCGTCTCGCACCGGCGCGATTGATGTCCATAATGGTGCCATCGATCAAGACCATGACAACAAGATGGTCAGTGCTGTCGAGAATAGCCTGAAGTGTCTTAGTTCGCTCAACGACGCGCGATTCAAGCGTCGCGTTCTGCGAGCGCAACAAATCCCGGGCGGTCTTGAGTGCAATATGATTGTGCAGGCGTGCGATCAGAATGGCGGGGCGCAGCGGCTTCGCCATGTAATCCACGGCGCCCAATGCCAGACCACGTTGCTCGTCTTCCTCGGCGTTTCTGGCAGTAACGAAAATTACCGGAATATCCTTCGTCGCCGAGGTTTCCCTCAGCTGCCGGATGACTTCATATCCATCCATATCAGGCATCATGACGTCCAACAAAACCAGATCGGGATGTGGAATCGATGCTGCCAGTGCCAAGGCTTCCCGGCCAGAGCTCGCCGTCAGCACCTGATAGTGCTTCCTGATAATGACTGCGACTCGCTGCAAGTTGGTCCGTGAGTCGTCTACCACCAAAATGGTTGGCGGTAACTTGCCTGGCTCCGGATGCGCAACCTTGTCCGATCTGGTGCCCATAGTTATTGCTCCATGGCGATCATATTTTTCGTCAAGCTGCGAGTGCCGACGCTTCCCATGCCTTTTCGTTGCCGGCACCGCAGGTTACCGTATCGCGACAACATCCGCCTCCGGTTCAAGCCGGAATCTTCCATGCGGGCCCTGCAAATATTTACACGCCCTGCTTGAGACTGGCCTCGATGAAGGGATCGAGATCGCCGTCGAGCACCTTCTGGGTGTTGGAAATTTCGACGTTGGTGCGCAGATCCTTGATGCGCGACTGGTCTAGCACGTAGCTGCGGATCTGGTGGCCCCAACCGATGTCCGTCTTCGAATCCTCCAGATGCTGCTGCGCTGCCTGGCGTTTGCGTAGTTCGGCTTCATAGAGTCGAGCCTTCAGCATGGCCATCGCCTCGGCGCGGTTGCGGTGCTGCGAGCGGTCGTTCTGGCACTGGACGACGATATTGGTCGGCAGGTGGGTGATGCGGATCGCCGAGTCGGTCTTGTTGATGTGCTGGCCGCCGGCACCGCTGGCGCGGAAAGTGTCGATGCGCAGATCGGCCGGGTTGATATCGACCTCGATCGAATCGTCAACTTCCGGATAAGCGAAGACGCTGGCAAACGAAGTATGCCGGCCGCCTGACGAATCGAAGGGGCTCTTGCGCACCAGGCGATGTACGCCGGTCTCGCTGCGCAGGAATCCGTAGGCATAATCGCCGGTCAGCTTCAGGGTCGCGGTCTTGATGCCGGCGACTTCGCCGTCCGATTGTTCCAGCACTTCCACGCCGAAGCCCTTGCGCTCGCAATAGCGCAGATACATGCGCAGCAGCATCGAGGCCCAATCCTGCGCTTCGGTACCACCTGCACCGGACTGGATATCGAGGAAGCAATTGTTGGGATCGAGCGGATTGGAAAACATGCGGCGAAATTCGAGGTCGCCGATTTGCTGCTGTAGCCCGCCGATGTCGCTTTCGACGCTGATCAGGGTCTCTTCGTCGTCCTCGCTGCGGGCGAGCTCGAACAGTTCGGCCGTGTCCGCCAGTTCCTGGTCGATGTCGAGCAGCGTCAGTACGACGCCCTCCAGCAGTTTCTTTTCCTTGCCCAGTTCCTGGGCGCGCTTGGCGTCGTCCCAGACTTTGGGATCTTCGAGGTCGCGGTTCAGTTCTTCGAGCTTCGCTGCCTTGGCATCGAAGTCAAAGATACCTCCGCAGTTCGGTCGTGCGCTGGCGAAAACCGCTGAGCTGAGCGGCGAGAATGTTGATGCGTTCGGCTTCCATGGCGGTGCTTTCGGTAAAACGCCGATTATAACTTGGCAGTTCCCTGGCTTACGCGCTTGCTGCGGGCTCGAAATGTTCGATCATCAATTGCAGGTTCTCGACGCCGTTGAACTGGTTGGCGTCGAGGCGGAAGGCGGCATGGATGCGCTCGGGTGCTGCCTCGGCGAAGTTGAACTGGATGGCGTCGAAGCTGGACCGGCCCTTGGTCAGCTTGAGCTTGAGGTGCTTGTCTTTGAGCACGCGCTGGCCGACGACGGCGAAAGTGTCGGAAAACATCGGCGCGGGGAAACCCTGTCCCCAGATCTGGGCGCGCAGCAGGCGGGCCGATTCGAGCGAAAGATAGCCGGCCTCCAGCGCCCCGTCGGTTTCCAGTGTGCGGTTGAGGTCGGCTGGCGCGACCAGTTGGCGGACGACCTCCTCGAAGGCTGCCTCGAAAATGCTCAGGTCATCCTCTCGCAGCGTCAAGCCCGCCGCCGCCGCATGGCCGCCGAAGCGCAGCAGCAAGGCAGTGTGGCGCTTGGCGACAAGATCGAGCGCATCGCGCAAATGCAGGCCGGGAATCGAGCGGCCCGAGCCTTTCAATTCGCCGGGGTTGCCGCGGGCAAAAACGAAAGTCGGCCGGTGCAGTTTTTCCTTGACGCGGCCGGCGACGATGCCGATCACTCCCTGATGCCAGGCCGGGTCGAACAGCGTCAGGCTGGCGCGGGCGCCGGCATCGATGTCGGCGAGGATGAGTGCGGCCGCGTCCTGCATGTCGGCCTCGATGCTGCGCCGCTCGCGGTTGATGGCGTCGAGTTCCTGGGCGATGTTGAGGGTGCGCGCGACGTCGTCGCTGCTCAGACATTCGATGCCCAGCGACATGTCGGCGAGGCGGCCGGCAGCGTTGAGGCGCGGCCCCAGCGTAAAGCCGAGATCGAAGGTGGAGGCGGTTTCGACACTGCGCCCGGTAACGCGGAACAGCGCGCTCAGGCCGGGCTGCAGGCGGCCCTCGCGCATCCGCGCCAGACCCTGGGCAACGAGGATGCGATTGTTGCGGTCGAGCGGCACCACGTCGGCGACGGTGCCGAGCGCAACCAGGTCGAGCAGCGCGCCGAGGTTGGGCGCCGGTTGCTCGCCGAAGGCACCACGCCGGCGCAGTTCGGCACGCAGCGCCAGCATGACGTAGAACATGACGCCGACACCGGCCAGCGCCTTGCTCGGAAAGCGGCAGCCCGGCTGGTTCGGATTGACGATGACTTCGGCATCCGGAAGCGTTTCGGCGGGGAGGTGGTGATCGGTAATCAGCGTGGCGATGCCGAGCCGGCGCGCCTCGGCGACGCCTTCGTGACTGGCGATGCCGTTATCGACGGTGATCAGCAGGTCCGGTTGGCGGTTGGCGGCAAGACGGACGATTTCGGGCGACAGGCCATAGCCGAATTCAAAACGATTCGGTACCAGGTAGTCGACCTGTGCGCGGCTCTTTCCGCTCTTGCCGATCATGCTGCGCAAGGCGCGCAGGCCTACGGCACAGGCGGTGGCGCCGTCGCAATCGTAATCGGCAACGATCAGCAATTTCTTGCCGGCGGCGATGGCGTCGGCAAGCAGCACGGCGGCATCCTGCGCACCGAGCAGCTGGTCGGGAGGCAACAAGCTGGTCAGGCTGGTATCCATTTCCTCGCGGGCGACGATGCCGCGGGCGGCGTAGAGGCGCGCCAGCAGCGGGTGCAGGCCGGTCTGTTCGAGCATCAGGCTGGCCCGGGTGGGAATGCGGCGGGTGACGATGCGCGTCATGCTGCGTGGATCGGGAGTTCCGCCAATGCCAATGGGTTGCGCCAGAAGCGGAAGCGGTCATTGCGGGTGACGGTCAATTCAAAGCGCGCCTCGTCGCCGAGCGCAATCAGCGTCAGGCGCTGCAGATGGCCGTCGCGCAGGCCGCGCAGTGCCGGTGCCAGCCAGTCCTGTTCGAGCTGCAGCAGGGCGGCGCGCCATTGGTAGGCGTCGAATTCTTGCGTTGGTTTTAGCAGCGCGTCGATCGTCACCAACACATCGCCATGTTCCCGGTGCAGGTCGGTAAACTTTTTCGCAGTCGGACCCCAGGCGATTTCGCCCCAGGCCGCCAGTCCGGCCAGCAACGGACCTTCGCCCCAGACGGCATCCCATGGACACGGCCGCTGCAACGGCATGGTGCCGGAACCCCAGAACCAGAGGCTGTTGATGGCCGGTCGACCGGCCGCAACGCGGCGTTGATTGAGCGGATGATCGTGCAGCAACATTTGAATCTCGTTGGCCAGGCGGCGCCAGCGCATCGCCTCGGCACCGCGAAGGTCGACCGTGTCGGCGCGCCGGCCGATGGCTGCGGAAGGCGGCGTAGTCATGATCGCTGCCGACGCGTCGAGTTCGAGGTAGGCGAATCCGGATGGCATGAGCCGTAGGGTACCGGCTTCGGCCAGCGGCGGGGCGAGCAAGGTGGTGAGTTCGGCGATTTCGGCGGGGTCAATTGTCATCGCGCCGGTCTCGCCCAGCACCAATGTCGTTTGTTCGAAACGCAGATGCGCCGGGTCGGCGCATAGCCAGAAAGCGGTGTCGGGCGCCACGCCTTCGCCGAGCATGCGCAGGGCGGCGCAAGGCGCGTCCGCAGCCTCCGTCACGGGGATGCCAAAGGCATGGAAAAGCCAGGATTCAAAGGGCAGCGGCGACAGCCATTCAAGCCGGCCGCGACCGAGCAGCCACGCCAGCGACGGCAGATCGAGATCGTAAGCGGTGTCGTGCAGTGCCTTCTGCGGCCAGAGCAGGCCGGGGAGTACGAGGGAGAGCTGCATGCGACGCATGGTAGCATGCCGCCCCATGCAATTGCCCTACGAACTCTTCATCGGCCTGCGCTATACCCGCGCCAAGAAACGCGAAAGAAGCAATCACTTCATCTCCTTCATTTCGCTGATTTCGATGCTCGGCATCGGCCTCGGCGTCGCCGCGCTGATCGTCGTTCTGTCGGTGATGAACGGCTTCCAGAAGGAGTTGCGCGACCGTATTCTCGGTGTCGCTTCGCACGTTCAAATTTCGACGGCGAGCGGCGAATTGTCCGACTGGCAAACGACTCAGGCGGCCGCCAGCCGCCATCCAGAAGTCCTGTCGGCGGCGCCTTATGTGCAGGCCCAGGGCATGTTGTCGTTCGATCAGCAGGTGCGCGGCGTGCTGGTGCGCGGCATCCTGCCGGCGGCAGAGGAGAAGGTCGCCGATTTCGAACGGCATATGAAGAACGGGAAGCTTGACGCGCTGCAACCGGGTGAATTCGGCATCATTCTCGGCAGCGAACTGGCGCGTGCCCTGCTGGTGCTGCCAGGTGACAAGGTGACGCTGATCGCGCCGCAAGGACTGGTGACGCCGGCGGCGATCTTGCCGCGCCTGAAGCAGTTTCGCGTTGTCGGCATCTTTGAAGTCGGCATGTTCGAGTTCGATTCGGGCATGGCGCTGATCCACATGGAGGACGCGCAAAAGCTCTATCGCATGGACGATCGGGTTTCCGGCGTGCGCCTCAAGGTTGGCGATTTGTTTGCCGCGCCGCGCATTGCCCGCGAGTTGCTTGGCATGCTCGGCAGCGAAGTCTGGATCAGCGACTGGACGCGCAGCCACGCCAACTTCTTTCGCGCCGTGGCCATCGAAAAAAACATGATGTTCCTGATCCTGCTGCTCATCGTGGCGGTCGCCGCCTTCAATATCGTATCGACGCTGGTGATGGCAGTCACCGACAAGCAGGCCGACATCGCCATCCTGCGCACGCTCGGCGCCAGTCCCGGCAGCGTCATGGTCATCTTCATCGTCCAGGGCGTGCTGATCGGCGTCATCGGCCTGGCTTTGGGTGTTGCCGGTGGCGTCGCACTGGCCTTGAATGTCGATGTGGTGGTGCCGGCGATCGAGCATGTGCTTGGCATGCAGTTTCTCGCCAAGGAGGTTTATTACATTACCGAACTGCCTTCCGATCTGCAGTGGAGAGATGTTATTGTCATTACCTCCGTATCGTTCGTACTGACCTTGGTCGCCACGCTCTATCCGAGCTGGCGGGCCGCGCGGGTCAATCCTGCGGCGGCACTCAAATATGAGTGAGACAGTGAAAACCTCCGCTGCCGACGATGCCAGCGTCGTGTTGAGCTGTCGCGATCTGAAAAAGTCCTTTTGGCAGGGCGATGTCGAAGTCCGTGTGCTCCAGGGCGTAGACCTCGACGTGGCGCGCGCCGAGCGGGTCGCCATCGTCGGCGCCTCCGGCTCCGGCAAGAGCACATTGCTGCATTTGCTGGGTGGACTCGATGCGGCCAGCGGCGGCAGCGTGTCGCTGCTCGGCCGCGATGTATTGCGTATCGGTGAAGCCGAGCGCGGCCGTTTGCGCAATGAAAGCCTCGGCTTCGTCTACCAGTTTCACCATCTGCTGCCGGAGTTTTCGGCGCTGGAAAACGTCGCCATGCCCTTGCGCATAAGGCGCTTGACCAAGGCCGAAGCCGAGGCGAGCGCCGCGGAAATTTTGACCAAGGTCGGGCTCGGCGCCAGATTGTCGCATCGGCCCGGCGAACTCTCCGGTGGCGAGCGCCAGCGCGCCGCCTTGGCCCGTGCTCTGGTGACGCGGCCGGCCTGCGTGCTGGCGGACGAACCGACCGGCAATCTCGATCGCGCCACGGCCGAAGCGGTGTTCGAACTGATGCTCTCGCTATCGCGCGATTACTCGACCAGCTTCGTCATCGTCACCCACGACCCGCAGTTGGCGGCGCGGACGGATCGGCAGTTGCGGCTGGATGACGGCCGCCTGCTGCCAGGTTAGCGCGACAACGTTGCTTCAAGTTCCAGTCGGCCCGACGGCGAGGCCATGCAGATCAGCGTCAAGCCGGGCAACAGCACAAAACCAGGTGGCGGGTTGAATACCCAGTCGCCGCGAATGCGCACCGCAATCAGAATGTAATTTGGGCTTTGCAGCGCTAGTTCGCCCAGCGGGCGCGCTTTGAAACTACCCGGTACGGTGACTTCCTCGACCCGCAGCTGATGCTCGGAGCGGAGCATTTCGTCGAGGAAGGAAACCACCTGCGGGCGGATCATCGCCGATGCAATGCGCATGCCGCCGGTAAAGTCGGGAGACACCACGGTATCGGCGCCGGCCTTGCGCATTTTCTCGGCGTTGCGTATCTCGTGGCAACGGGCGACGATCCGCGCTTGCGGATTCAACTGTTTGGCGGTGAATACGATCATCAGGTTGCGGCTGTCGTCACCGGTCACGGCAAAGACGCCGCGGGCAGTGGCGATATTCGCCAGCTCAAGGTTCTCGTCCTCGCTGGCATCGCCGGCCAGGTAGAGCAGCGTCGGCGCCCGTTCCTTGTGCGCCAGGAGCATGGTGTGGTCCTCGTCGATGGCGACGAAGTGCCGATGCGTCTTGTCCAACTCTTGGGAGATGTTGCGGCCGACTCGGCCGTAGCCGCAAATCAGGTAATGGTCGTGCAGTTTGCCGATCTGTTTTTCCATGCGCTTTCTCCGCCACGCTTCGTTGATATCGTTTTCCAGCAACATCGCCGTGAAGGCCGAAAACATGAACCACAGCGTACCTAGTCCCGCGGTACCGAGAAAGACCGTGAACAGGCGCCCGGCGGGGTTGTGCGAGAGGTCGATGATCTCGCCGAAGCCGATCGTGGCGACGGTGATGAATGTCATGTAGAAGCAGTCGAGCCAGGAGTTCTGCTCGCCGCCGATCAGCCGGTAGCCAATCGTACCGGTAATCAGCACTGCCACAAAGGCGCCCAGCGACCATATGATTTTGGCGTAAATCCGCTGGACGGAGGCGCTGCCGCTATCTCTAATAAAGCGCATCGGCGGAATTGTAGCGGAAACCTCCTGCCGATCTTCTGCGAATTGGGCTTTAATGACTGCCATGATTGTCTCCGTCATGGCGTTTGCCTTTGGCATTTTGTGGTTGCAGGAGCAGGCCGAATTGCCTGCCGGCGACCTGCTGCTGGTGCTGTGCGTTGGCGGGGCGGTAGCGCTGAGCGTAGCCCTGTGGCGCCCGCTGCGTTGGCTTGCGCCAGTCGGTGCTTTCGTCATCGGCATTGCCTGGGCAGGCGGCTTGGCGCAGCAGCGGCTTGGCGATTCGCTGGCGCTGCAAAACGAAATTCGCGATTTGCAGGTGGTCGGCGTCATCGCCGAACTGCCGCAGCGTTTCGACAACGGCCTGCGTTTCATTTTTGCCGTCGAACAGGCACCGGCGGAAGTGCCACACCGCATCTCGGTGGCCTGGTATCGCAGTTTCCGCGTCGATGAAGAAAATCAGGATGCCGAACGCCAGCAGGTACCCGATCTGCGGGCCGGCGAGCGCTGGCGGCTGACCGTGCGCCTGAAACGGCCGCACGGCAATTTCAATCCGCATGGCTTCGACATGGAAGGCTGGCTGCTCGAAAACGGGGTGCGGGCGACCGGCTATGTGCGGCTGGCGCCGGACAATCTGCGGCTCGACAGTTTCGTCATCAAGCCAGGTTACGCGATCGAACGACTGCGCCAGACCATCCGCGATCGCGTGCTGGCGGCATTGGTCGACCAGCCCTATGCCGGCATCCTGATCGCGCTGGCGATCGGCGACCAGCAGGCCATCGATGCGGACCTCTGGCAGATCTTTTCTCAGACCGGCCTGACGCATCTGATGAGCATATCGGGATTGCACGTGACGATGGTGGCCGGCATCGCGTACGCCTTGTTCGGCTGGTTGTGGCGAAGATCGTCCTGGCTGATGCTACGCCTGCCGGCGCAGCATGCAGCTGCCGTCGGCGGCATGCTCGGGGCGCTGGCCTATTGCCTGCTGGCCGGATTTGCGGTGCCGGCGCAGCGGACGCTCTACATGCTGGCAGCCGTCGCGCTGGCGCTATGGACGCGGCGCAACGTGGCAAGTGCTTCGGTGCTCGTCTTTGCGTTGCTGGTGGTGCTGGTGCTAGATCCGTGGGCGGTATTGTCGGCGGGATTCTGGTTGTCGTTCGGCTGCGTCGCCGTGCTCTCCTACGCCGCCGCCGGGCAGCTCAACCGGCCGCACTGGTTACGCGAATGGGCGCAGGCGCAGTGGGCGGTGACGGTGGGCATGATCCCGGCGGTGCTAGCGCTGTTCCAGCAATTTTCGCTGGTCTCGCCGCTGGCCAACGCCATCGCGATTCCCGTCGTCAGCCTCGTCGTTACGCCAATGGCATTGGCAGCCTGCCTGTTGCCGACGCCGCTGCAGGATTGGCTGCTGTGGCTGGCGCACGCCATTACGGCGCTGTTGATGGCCTGGGTCGAATGGCTGGCGGCACTGCCCTGGGCCATGTGGCAGCAGCAGGCGCCGCCTGATTGGGCGGTGCTATCGGGCCTGTTCGGCGTTCTCTGGCTGATGCTGCCGCGCGGCTTTCCGGCGCGCTGGATCAGCTGGTTCTTCCTGGCGCCGCTGGTTCTCGTGCCGCCGCCACGGCCGGTCGCCGGCAGCGCCGAACTCGTCGTCCTCGATGTCGGCCAGGGTCTGGCGGTGCATGTGCAAACCGCCACGCACGATCTGCTCTACGACGCCGGCCCGATTTTTTCGCCGGACGCCAACAGCGGCAACCGCATCATCGTCCCTTACCTCCGCGCTGTCGGCGTGCGCCGGCTCGATGCCTTTGTCCTGTCGCACCAGGACAAGGATCATTCGGGCGGTGCCGAGTCGGTGATCGACGCGCTGCCGGTAGCGGAATTGATCAGTTCGCTGCCGTTCGAACATGAACTCTCGGCGACTCCGGTGGCGCAGCGTGCTTGCCACGACGGGCAAAGCTGGGCGTGGGATGGCGTTCGTTTCGAGATGCTTTATCCGTCGGCCGGGCAATACGCGCATCGCCCGAAAAAGACCAATGACATGAGTTGTGTGCTGAAGGTGACTGCCGCCGGTCATTCCGTATTATTGACCTCGGACATCGAAGCCTGGTCGGAATCACTACTGCTGGCGGCACATCCGGGCGAATTGAAAAGCGACGTCATGCTGGTGCCGCACCATGGCAGCCGAACTTCGTCCACGCCCGAATTCATTGCCGCGGTGGCGGCGCCGCAAGCGATTTTTCCGGTTGGCTATCGAAACCGTTTCAACCATCCGCGACCCGATGTGGTGGAGCGCTATCGCGCCAGCGGCGCGGCGCTGACGCGTACCGATCGCGACGGCGCGTTGACCATCCGCCTCGGCGAAAACGGTGCGGAAATTGTTGCCGAACGGAAGCTGCGATCCCGCTATTGGCATGGCGCCTGATGCTAAACTCGGCCATCGATCAAGGAGTTTGCAATGCGCGAGCAGCACGTTCAATGTCTTAGTCCGGCCGGGTTCCACAACATGGCCTACACGCAATGGGGCGACCCGCAGAACCGCAAAGTGCTGGTCTGTGTGCATGGCTTGACCCGCTGCGGGCGCGACTTCGACGATCTGGCGCGAGCCATGTCGGATCAATATCGTGTGGTCTGTCCGGATGTCGTTGGCCGCGGCCGTAGCGATTGGCTGACCGACAAGTTGCTGTACGGTATTCCGCAATATGCCGCGGACATGGTGACGCTGCTGGCTCGGCTGGATGCCGATACCGTGCATTGGCTGGGCACTTCAATGGGCGGGTTGATCGGCATGGCCCTGGCGGCGTCGGCCAAGACGCCGATCTCCCGGTTGGTCCTGAATGACGTTGGACCGTTGCTGACGGCGACTTCGCTGGCACGAATCGGCGAATATGTCGGTGTCGCACCGCGTTTCTCCAACGTCGATCAAGCCGAACAATTCATCCGCCTGGTCGGCGCGCCCTTTGGCAACTTGACCGATGCCCAATGGCGGCACCTGACGGTACATGTGGTGCATGCCGCCGCCGATGGCAAGACCGAGTTCGTTTATGATCCTGGCATCGCCGCGCCATTCCGCCGCGACGTTGCCGCCAGTGGCGGCAAGGACGTCGAGTTGTGGCCCATCTACGATGCCATCACCTGCCCGACACTACTGCTGCGCGGCGCCGATTCCGATTTGCTGACCAGAGACACCGCCCAGGCCATGACGGGGCGCGGGCCGCGTGCCCGGCTCGTCGAGTTTGCCGCCGTCGGCCATGCCCCCATGCTGATGGACGAAACGCAGATCGCGGCGGTGCGGGAGTTTCTGCTCGAAGGCTGAAGTGGTTTTGTCTGGCCGTTCTTTTCGACAGGCTCTGCTAGAATGCGCGCCGTGGCGGGTCTCCCCGCATTGCGGCGTGGTGAATCTGGTCAGGTCCGGAAGGAAGCAGCCACAGCCATTCCCCGTAAGTGCCGGGGGCCAGGCTCGCCACACTATCCCATCCGATTCTCGCCGCGCCGAGTCGCCCAAGCCCTAAGTATCGTGGTCACATCTGGTCATAAATTCGCTGACCGTCCACACACTTCGATTACCTTGCTCGGGTGTAATGCTTCCGCCATGAGGCATTCAAAAAGGAGAAATACCATGAAACGCGAATTGATCGTTGGCTTGATTGCCGCAACCGCATTGTCCTGGGGTGTGACCGCTTCGGCCGAGCCCGGCAAGGGCTGTGACGGCACCGGCGAAGCAACGCATCACCGCATGGGACAAGGCCGGATGGATCCGGCGGCCGGTCCCGAACAGCATCTTGCCCATTTCAAGGACGAACTGAAGTTAACGCCACAACAGGAACCGCTTTGGCAGGCTTTCACCGAAAAGGTCAAGCAAAACGCCGGGCCCGGCATGAAAGCCATGCACGACATGGACCCCGGATTGCCCGCTCCTGAGCGCATGGCACGCATGAACGCCCTGATGAAAGAGCGGCTGGCGGCGATGGAGTCGGCAACCGATGCCTTCAAGCGCCTCTATGACGCCCTGACACCGGAGCAGAAGAAAATCGCAGACCGCCATGCTGCGCACATGGGCCGCATGGAACACGGCGGCCCACCGGGCCCGGATGGCCGACCGGGGGGACGTCACCCGAACTGATCTTCGCCGTGGCGCGGTTTTTTTGAACGGGGTAGCGTTGCGGCTCTCGGATTGACGCTGATCCAATAGATCACGCCGCAACAACGCGAAAGCTTTCTATGCACAAGAACAATGATGCGGCGGCATGAGCGTTGCGCGTATTGCCAACAGAAGCGGCAAGAATCTCGAAGACGTCTCGGTCGCGCTCAGCCAGCCGCAGCAGGCGCAGCGCCTCCTCAACTTGTGGTGTCATACAACACGCGGCCTTCGCGGTTCGCACGATGAGGCACACTCCCCTTAACCTGCCTGCGCCGCTCGAAATCCCGGCGCGACAGCAGCAGCAAGTCGATACCCGTTGTTAGCCGGTCAAGGCGTCTCTCAGCAGCATGTACTCAGTTGCCTTGTCTTCCAGTGATTCTTCGATAACCAAGAGGTCGAGATCGGATGCTTCGTCGGCACTCCCCGTGCGTAGGAGCCAAAGTGAATGATGCGCGCCGGTTGACGTGCTGCGCTTGCCAGCCGGCGCGCCGCTTCCTGAATCGCATTTTCATCGAGCATGGACAACTCCTTGCCAAGCGCCCGCTGCATGGGCAGATATTCCGCCTATTTCTCTCCAACAGACTTACCTCTTCAAACAAGGCGATCCCCAAGCTTTGCGCCGCCAAACTTCTGCTGTGCCCAGCCATCGTCCGCCAAGCCCTCGGCCAACCCCAGAGCATTGGCAACGACCGGTTCGACCCCGCCCAGGCGCTGTCGGAAAGCCGCTTGCAGCGGATACACATAGATGGCTTTGACGCTCTTGGCATGGCTGTGCTCGCGGTCTTGGCGACAGCGTCCCTTGGTTCGTCCGATCTCGATCCAGTTGGCAGCCTGATAGCTGGTGCCCGCAAACCGGTCGATCTCCACGAAGCTCTCAATAAGCCATGGACGGTAGCATTGAAAGAGCATCGCCCCGATAACTTGATTGGCAGCTCAAGGATCATAGATCTGCCGTCGGGCTTGCAAAGGTCATCAGGCCGCTGAGAGTCGCGTCCGGAAACTGGAGTCCAGAAGTTGAACGGCCGGCGTCGGAAAGGGAACCTGCCGCTCGATCAACAGTGCTGAGCGCAGCAGCCAGGAAACCAGCCATCTACAAGCCACTTTCAGTGAAAAACGAGTTAGCGACTTGCTCAGGTGGCCAATACGCAGGTCGCAAAGACTCCCCAACCGCGACTTCGATCTGTACGTCGATGACGGCTCGGCGGCGTGGCTCGCAATCGGCTACTTGATGGACATCATGTAGGCTATGAAATTGCCCTTTTCGAGCGCACGGCAATCTCTCCCATAGAAGTCGGAACAGTGCATGGCGAGGTTCTTTTCTACCTTCGCGGCTTCGATAAAGCGGGCCGGATTCGCGGCAGGCGCAAGGGGTTCTATCGCGGTGCCGAACGCGACATGCTTGCCTTCCTTCGTCGGATTGCTGGTATGACAGCTGGAGCAGGCAAAGTTATGCTTCTGCCAAGTGCGCCGCTTCAGGAAGAACTCGCGACCCGCTTCG
>CAISUK010000671.1 GCA_903888645.1 uncultured Pseudomonadota bacterium
GTGAAATTGGAGTTGCGCAGACCGGCCAACGGCTCATTAAACTTAATGTACCATGGCATTCATTTCGAACGCCGCCTCCGGTTCGTCGGCCTTACCCCGTGCGGCGCAACCTCAGGCGAAGAAGATTGGTTTTCGTGCCGCCCAGAATCTGGCCAAGCAGCGGTCATACGAGAGGAAGGCGAAAAACTACCGGCTGCCAATGGGCGAGCTGGCCATTTTTACCCAGCAGATTGCGTCGCTTCTTAATGCCGGTCTCCCGCTGGTGCAATGCCTGGAAGCCTTGCAGGACCAGACGGAGGATCCGGTTTTCCGAATCATTATCCGCGACGTACGGGCCGATATCTCGTCGGGCAATTCGTTTTCCGTCGCGGTCAAGAAATATCCTCGCGCATTCAATACCTTGTTCATCTCGATGGTCGAGGCCGGCGAGGCTTCCGGCGCGCTCGCGGAGATCCTGAGCAAGGTGGCGGCCTATTTTGAATCGTCGGTCAAGCTGACCAAGAAGGTCAAATCGGCCATGACATACCCGATCGCGGTCATCGGCCTGGCGATCGTGCTGGTGAACGTCCTGCTCATTTTTGTGATCCCGGTGTTTGCGGAACTGTTCGCGTCGGTGGGCAAGGCGTTGCCGATGCCGACCCAGATGCTCATCGATACCAGTCACTTCATGCGAACCAATATTCTCTGGATCATCCTCGCGGCGGTGGGAGCCTGGTATGCGTTCAAGAAGTTCATCGAGACGCCCAAAGGGCGCCGCTTGAAGGACCTGGCCCTGGTGCGGGCTCCGATCTTCGGGAGCCTCGTTCGCAAGATCGCGTTGTCCCGGTTTGCGCGGACGTACGCCACCCTCATCCGGTCAGGTGTGCCGATTCTGCGGACCCTGGAAATCGTGTCAGCCGCCAGCAACAAGGTGCAGATCGAGGACGCTTGTGTGGAGATCGCCAAGCACGTCAGCCAGGGCGGCCAGGTCTCCGAGGTCCTGGCAACGAATCCCTTCTTCCCGCCGATGATGAAACACATGGTCAAGGCCGGCGAAAGCACAGGCAATGTCGATGGCATGCTGAACAAGACCGCCGACTTTTATGACACTGAATGCGAGGCGACGGTGGCCGCTCTCACGTCACTGATCGAGCCGTTGCTGATCGTGTTTCTTGGCGTGTTTGTCGGCGGCATCGTCATGGCCATGTTCCTGCCGATCTTCAACCTCGCTGGGGCGGTGGGCGGATTGGATTAAACGCTCATGTCGATGCGGAAGAAGTCCGTCGTTGCCTGCGGTCGCCGGCGCGCAGTTGCCCGGTTATTGACGACAATGCGTCGGTGATCTTTTTGCTGAGCTGAATGATTTTGCGGTTAACCTTGCACCAAGCGCTCGCAGCGTGTTCGCTAAAGTCAGTATCTTTCGCCCATGCCGGCTGTTCTAATCGTTGACGACCTGCTCTCCATCCACGAGATGCTTGATGCGGTCATCCAACCCACTGGTTTCGCGACCGCGTTTTCCACGGATGGTGAAAAGGCCTTGGTTCGCTACAAGGCTGAGAAATACGATGTCGTTCTGGCTGACATCGACATGAAGCCGATGGATGGCATCACGCTGCTCAAGCAACTCAAGCTGTACGATCCCAATTGCGTGGTCATCATCATGACGGCGTATGCCAGCACCGACAGCGCAATCCAGGCGTTGAAGTTCGGAGCTTTTGATTATCTGCAGAAGCCGTTCAAGGTCGATGAACTCATCGCCACCTTGAGGCGCGGCATGGAATGCCGGAAGGCGAGCGCCGAGCGTTCGGCCCGGTCGGGACTATCGGCCATCAAGGCGACGGAGATCGAGCAACGATTGATCGGCCAGAGCGCCAAGGCCCGGAAGCTCATCCAGCAGGTCAAGAAGCTCAGTGCCGTCCATACGCCGGTGCTTCTGGTGGGGGAGGGCGGTTCCGGCAAAGGGACCGTGGCCGAGGTGCTCCACGCCACCGGCGGGTCGGCAGACCGCCCGCTCGGGCGCATCGACTGCGCGCTCAGTTCCGCGCAAAGCATCCGTGACGGCCTGCTCGGGTTGGACGGAGCCGGCGGCACCTGGGTGCAGCAAGCCCGCGGCGGCACGCTGCTGCTCGAGCATCTCCAGGGTCTGACGATGCCGGTGCAGAAGGAGTTGGTCAGCGTGCTGCGCAACAACGGCCACAGCTTTCGCCTGATCTGCACCTCCGACGAGGACCTGGAGAAGCTCACCGACGAGGGTCGTTTCAA
>CAISUK010000672.1 GCA_903888645.1 uncultured Pseudomonadota bacterium
CCGCCGATCAGGCTGCTGCGCATCACACCCATCTGACTGGCGATGGGGTTGGCGAGGACAATCGGCGCCGGATTGGCGATGAAATCGACTTCCCAGGCGGCGTCGACAAAACTGAATGTGACGATCTCGCGGTAATCGCGGCCGATCATCAGACGGCGCATCTGGAATGCCGTGCGCCCGCTTTCGCTTTGCGGCAACATGGCCGCGGCAGCACGCGGGGCCGGCGCTGGAATGTTGTCGTAGCCGTGCAGGCGGGCGACTTCCTCGATCAGGTCCTCTTCAATTTCGATGTCGAAGCGATATGACGGCGGCACGACGATGAAATCGTCTGCGTCGCGCTGATGCGGAAAGCCGAGATCGGCGAACAATTTGGCGATGCGCTCGACGCCCAGGTCGATGCCGAGTACCTTTGCCGCCCGCGCCGAGCGCAGCCGCACCGGTCGACGCTGCGGCAGGTGCTCCGGCGATACGGCCTCGACAACCGGGCCGGGACTGCCGCCGCAGATGGCGATGATCAACTGCGTGGCGCGCTCGATTGCTGGCCGCTGCAGTTCGAAGTCGACGCCGCGCTCGTAGCGGAACGAAGCATCGGAACTGAAACCCAATTCGCGGGCTTTGCCGGCAATGGCGGCGGGTGAGAAGAAGGCGCTCTCGAGGAAGAGTTCATTGGTTTCGAGATTGATGCCGCTGTCTTCGCCACCCATGACGCCGGCCATTGCCAGGGCACGACTGCCATTGTGTTCGTCGGCGATCAAGGCGGTGTCTGCTGACGGTGTCACGGTCTGTTCGTTGAGCAGGAGCAGTTGCTCGCCCGCTGTCGGATAACGGACGTGAATGGCGCCGCTCAGGTGCGAATTGTCGAAGGCATGCAGTGGCTGGCCGAGCTCGAGCATGACGTAATTGGTGACATCGACCAGGGCGCTGATGCTGCGGATGCCGCTGCGCTCCACCCGGCGCTTCATCCACTCCGGGGTTGCCGCGGCGGCATTGACGCCGCTGATGATACGGCCGCAATAGCGCGGGCAGGCGGCTGGCGCATCGAGAACGATGGCGCGCTGCCGATCATGCTCGGGGGGTACCGGCACAATTGCCGGCAAGTCGAGGCTGGCGCCGGTCAATGCCGCTGTTTCGCGGGCAATGCCGGTGAGCGACAGGCAATCGGCGCGGTTGGGGGTGAGCTTGAGCGTGAGGCAACGATCGTCGAGATCGAGATAGTCGCGGATGTTCAGGCCGACGGTTGCATCCTCGGGCAGTATCAACAGGCCGCCATGATCTTCCGAAAGGCCAAGCTCGCGCGCCGAGCAGAGCATGCCGCAACTCTCGATGCCGCGCACCTTGGCCTTCTTGATGCTGATGCCGGGCAGTTCGGCGCCAACCAGCGCACAAGGAACCTTGAGACCGGCGAGGACATTGGGCGCACCACAGACGATCTGCAGCGGCTCGGTGCCGCCGACATCGACGCTGCAAAGTTTCAGTTTGTCGGCATCCGGATGCTTGTCGACGCTGAGCACCCGGGCAATCACGACAGCGCTGAACGGCACCCCGGCAGCAACGCTCTCTTCAACCTCGAGCCCGGACATGGTGAGGGTATGCGCCAGCTGCTCGCTGTCGAGCGAAAGTCTGACCAGGGTGCGCAACCAGTTTTCGGAAAACTGCATGGTTCGGAATCCGTTGCGAGGCTAGTTGAATTGCGCGAGAAAGCGCAGGTCGCCGTCAAAGAAAAGTCGTAGGTCTTCAATGCCGTAACGCAGCATGGCGA
>CAISUK010000673.1 GCA_903888645.1 uncultured Pseudomonadota bacterium
ACGCTGCTTGGCATGTTGCTTGAGAGCTGGAAATGTCCGGCAGCGATGGCGTCGGGTGGCGAAGCGGCACTCGGGCTGCTCACTGAAGAAGCTGCGGCGGGCAGGCATTTTGACGGCGCCATCATCGACATGTGCATGCCTGACATGAACGGAGACATTCTTGGCGAGCGGATCAAGTCGAACCCGGTGCTGGCCAATCTGCCGCTGATGATTCTTACGTCCGTGGCCATGCGCGGCGACGCCGAACGGCTGCTTGCCGGCGGCTTCTCTGCCTATCTGACAAAACCCGTCCGCGGCGACCTGTTGGAACGCGCCCTGCGCAACATGCTCGGCAACGTTAGCCAGGAGACGCGAAAACTCATCACCCGTCATCAGTTGAAGGAGGTCGAGCACTATGCCAATATTTTATTGGTCGAGGACAACGTCACCAACCAGAAACTGGCCTGCGCCTTGCTGCAACGACAAGGACATCAGGTCAACGTGGCCGGCAATGGCGAGGAGGCTCTGGCGGCCTTGAGCAGCGGACACTACGACCTCGTCCTGATGGACTGTCGCATGCCCGTGATGGACGGCTTTGCCGCGACCCAGGCAATTCGCGACGGTAGCGCCGGTGCCCGGAATCAACAAATCCCCATTGTCGCGATGACCGCGGATGCAATGGCAGGCGACCGCGAACGCGTTCTTGCAGCAGGCATGAACGACTACCTGACCAAGCCCATCGACGCGGCGAAACTCGAGGCAGCGGTGCGCCACTGGACAGCTGGCCGCGCCGGGCAAGGTGTCAACCGCGAGTCGAACCCGGTGCAAGCTTTGGCTGGCGGCCCATCCTTTGATCCGCTGGCGATGATCGAGCAGCTCGGCGGCGATCGGGATTTGGCCGTGAGCGTACTGCCGGATATCGTGAGCAGCCTATTCGCCGAAACCGAGACATTGTTCAAGGCGCTTAACGATGGCGATATCGAGGCCGTCACCAGGGCTGCGCATACCGCCAAGGGGCTGGCGGGCACGGCCTGCAGCCAAACATCGGCGACCTTGGCGCGGGCCCTTGAGGAAGCGGCCCGCAACGGCGATATGTCGCAGGTTCGTCAGCAACTGCCTTTCTGGGAAAATGCGCTCCGGGAACTGGCGGACGAAGTGCGCGACTGGATTGCTCAGCAACAGGGGCAACAGAGCTGAATGACCGCGGAATAATGGCGATCGACCGGTCTTTAGTCGCCGATAATTGGCATTGACCAGATTTCCCACAGCGCCTGCCCTTCGATAACCGCCAATGTCAACCGAAGCACCACCATCTACTCCGCTTCGCCCCTTGTTGCTGGCGGCTGTGTCGGCCAGCGACGATCGGTTGCGGATCCTCGAAGGCCTGCCAGAATTCGGCTGGCGCGTCATGACGGCTAGCAATGGCAACGAAATTCCGGCGCTGGTGGCCCAGCATGCGCCTGACGCGTTGCTGGTCGACGCCGAGATGGCTGATCTGGCTTCCGGGAGCATTCGCCTGCTGCCTATGCTGCGCGTTGCACTCGTTGCGCCTGGCGATTCCGAAACTGCGCTGACGCTGCTGCGCGCCTTGAGGATCAACGCCTGCTTGAACCTGCCGCTGCAAGTCGAACTATTGGCCGCCTCGCTGGACGGCTTGCTGCGCCTGTCGAAACCGTCCATCGCTGACGAGAGCAATCTGAGTACGCCGCGGGCTGGTGAAGACATGGGCGTCTGGCTGCTTTCCGTGACGACCTGGACACTGGCCGCACCGGGTGCGGCGCCGCTCCAGCTGACTCAGTCGGAAACCAGGTTCCTCGCCAAACTTGCCGAAAACCCGGGAGCGCCCGTGCCACGACCGCAGATGATCGCGGCCCTCGGCCACAACATTGACTACTACGATTCACGACGTCTCGATACTCTGGTCAGCCGCCTGCGCTTGAAGGTAAATCGTGACAGCTGCCAAAGTTTGCCAGTGCGGAGTATCCACTCGGTCGGTTATGCATTCGTCGCACAAATCGTCCTAGACGACTGATGCCACTGTGCTGCGCTGGGCTTTGCAACGTCCGCAATCTTCCGTTTTCTCATCTTTGTCGAGGGTGTGATCTTGGCTTTCGATTTTGACCGCGTGATCGATCTTCGCGGCGGCGATTCCACCAAATGGAATCGCTATGCCGGCCGCGACGTGCTGCCGCTTTGGGTAGCAGACATGGACTTTGCCGCGCCGCCGGCAGTCCTAGAGGCGCTGCACCGGCGCATCGACCTGGGCGTTTTCGGCTACACCCAGGCGCAGCCGTCGCTAGTTGAAGCGGTTGTCGGTCACCTGCACGCCGAGTATGACTGGCGGATCGAGCCGGGCTGGCTTGTCTGGTTGCCGGGCCTGGTGACTGGCCTCAATGTCGCCTGCCGCGCCGTCGGCGGCGACGCATTCACGGCGACACCGATCTATCCGCCATTCTTGTCGGCGCCGCGCAGCCTGGTCACCGCGCCGCTGCAGTTGGTCGATGGCCGCTGGGGCTGGGATTTCGCCGCCGTCGAGGCAGCGCTGACGGCAGATACCCGGCTATTTCTGCTCTGCCATCCGCACAATCCGGTCGGGCGCCTGTGGAACGATGAAGAGCTGAGCGAGATCGCCGCGCTCGCCGAGCGTCACGATCTGGTGGTCTGTTCTGACGAGATTCACTGCGGCCTGGTGCTCGATGCGCAGCGCCGCCATCGACCCTTCGCGGCGCTGGATAGCCACTGCGCACGGCGCAGCATCACGCTGATGGCGCCGTCCAAGACATTCAATGTCCCGGGGTTGGGCTGTGCCTTCGCAGTCATTCCGGACGCCGCGTTGCGGCGCGATTTTCTCACGGCGATGCGCGGCATCGTCCCGCATGTGAATAGCCTCGGCCTGGTCGCCTGCGAAGCGGCGCTGCGCGATAGCGCTGCCTGGCATAGCGCGCTGATTGCTTATCTGCGCGGCAATTACGCGCGCGTCGCGGCGGCGGTAGCGGCGATGCCGGGTTTGGCCATGACGCCGGTGGAAGCCACTTATCTGGCATGGATCGATGCGAGCGAATCAGGCATAGCCTCGCCGCAGCGCTTTTTTGAAGCGGCCGGTGTCGGGCTTTCGGCAGGAGCGGACTTTGGCGTCGGTGATCGCTACAGCCGCTATGTGCGGCTCAATTTCGGTTGCCCGCGGACGACGCTCGATGCCGCGCTGCAACGCATGCAGTCGGCACTGCACAAGTGATTTTCAACGCGGGAGTTGACGACCGGCACTGAGCAGTGCGGTCATGTCGCTGGCGATCAGGGGCGGAGAAAACAGATAGCCCTGAATCTCGTCGCAACCGGCCTGCGCGAGAAAATCCAGCTGCGCCGGCGTCTCGACCCCTTCGGCGATGACGCGCCGACGCATCTGCCGGGCCATTCCCGTAATGGCCCCGGCGATGGCAACGTCATTGATGTCGTCGGGGATGCCGTGAATGAAGCTGCGGTCGATCTTCAAGGTCTCGATGGGGAAGCGTTTCAGGTAAGACAGGCTGGAAAATCCGGTGCCGAAATCATCGAGCGACAGAGAAACGCCCATGGCGGACAATTCGTCCATGATGGCGACGGCCCGTTCTGAACCATGCATCAGCATGCTCTCGGTTATTTCGAGTTCCAGCCATTGCGGCGTCAGGCCTTGGCGGTCCAGGATGCCGCGAACGCGGCCAGGCAAGGCCGGTGTGAATTCTCTGGCACTGATATTGACTGCCACGCGGATGACCGGCAGGCCGGCCTCTTTCCATGCCCGCGCCTGACGGCAGGCGGCTTCCAGAACCCAGGCACCAAGCCTGACGATGAGTCCCGTCTCTTCGGCGACGCGAATGAATTCGCTCGGCAGCAAGAGGCCTTCCTGCGGGTGCTGCCAGCGCACCAGCGCCTCGACACCGGTGATGGCGCTGTCGACAATACGCACTTTGGGCTGGTAATAGAGCAGCAATTGGTTCTCTTCCAGCGCGCGGCGCAGGCCACTCTCGATTTTCAGGGCTTCGTAGGCGCGCCGATTCATGTCCTGACTATAGAAGCCGAATCCTTCCTGGCCAGCCTGCTTGGTCCGATACATGGCAATGTCGGCGAGGCGCAGGAGCGTCTCGGTATCGCCACCATCCCCCGGGAACACGCTGATGCCGATGCTCAGACCAATGCGCAACTCGTGGGCGTCGATCAAGACCGGCGCCTCGAAGGCGGCCAGCAGTTTTTGCGCGACGACACCGGCATTGTCGCGGCGCGTGATGTCATAGAGCGCAACCACGAATTCGTCGGCACCGAGGCGGGCGACGACGTCCTCGTCGCGGATGGACTCGCGGAGCCGGCGCCCGACTTCCTGCAAAAGGCGATTGCCAATCTCGTGGCCGAGGGTGTCGTTGATCGGCTTGAAGCGATTGAGGTCGATGAACAGCAGCGCCACGTTCTCGGCCGCCCGGTCGGCCTTGCTCAAGGCCTGGTCGGTCAACTTGCAGAGCAATGTGCGGTTGGGCAAGCCGGTCAGCGCGTCGAAATAGGCGAGGTGGTGGATGCGCTCTTCGGCCTGCTTGCGCTCGGTGATGTCAGTGACGAAACCGGTCAAGCCGATGATATGGCCGCCGGCATCCTTGGTTCGCGACAACGACAGGTTGGCCCAGAACACCTCGCCGGACTTCTTGCGCCGACGCACTTCAATGTCATGTCCGCCGGCGCCGAGAAATTCGTCGAGCAGGAGCGGCGACAGATCGTTGGCATTGCCTTCGTCGACGTAGAGGAAGAGGATGCTTCGGCCAATGGCTTCGTTGGCGCTGTAGCCGAACAGTCGCTCTGCGCCTTTGTTCCAGGCGGTGATGAAACCGAACGGATCCATGGTGATGACCGAATCGCGGATCTGATCGATCACTTGCGCCTGATGCAGCAGCTTGTCTTCGGCATCGCGCAATGCATCGTCGCGCCAGGTTTGCCTGGCGCCAAACAGGCACGCGGCGAGATAGGCCAGTTCCTGCAAACGAGCCATATCGTTGGCGTCATAACCGCCGGCGCGCCCGGCCACGGCAAACCAGCCGTAGGGGCGGGCGTCGTCAACGATCTCGACGCTCAGTTGCCATTCGTCGGCGCTTGGCAGGGTGCGCAAATAGGCCCCGTGTGGACTCCCCAGCAGCGCGCGGACGACCGCATCGACTGCCTCGTCCCGCTCGGCACCGCTCAGGTTGTTGATGACATCGCAGAGCCTGGCACAGAGGCGCAGGTCAGCGTCAGTCAAGGGGGCAGGGATTTGTTGGTTCATTTCAACTGAGTCGCTTCAATGGTCGCGAACGATCTGCAGTGTCCAGCGCGTGGCTTCGACCAAGGCCTGGGCAAGCTGCCGGCTGTCGAGGCCGGCCTCGGCCAGCCAGGAACGCAGTGCCGGCGCCGGACCGCGCTTGGACAAAGCAACAATAGCCATCAGCGGCCCCAGCCGGCCGCCGCGCGACAGCAGTGCCTCGACGATTTCTCTCTCAAGGTTGAGGGGTTCGAGCAGTTCCGTCAGCGGCCGCCCGAAGAGCACGTCGAGCAGCGAAAACATGCCTGTCATGAAGCCACGATCCTGCTCGTCGCGATCGCCGCCCCGGTAATCGCACAGCACCTCCATCAGGCGGGCGCGAAAGGCCGCTCGCGGCAACAGCGGGTTGAGTGTTCCCTTGGCTGAGTTGGCGTAAAGAAGCAACTGCAACCACCGTTGCAACTGGCGGCGACCGAGCAGGGCAATGGCCTGATTGAAACTGGTTATTGGCGAACCGCGTGTCAGTGCGGCGGAATTGACCAGGCGTATCAGGTGATATGACAGCTGCGTGTCCTGCTTGAGCAAGGCCTCGATTTCGCGGCTGTCGGCATCGCGCACGATAAGGCCAAGCAGCTTGAGCAGCAAGGTATTGCCGGGACTGTCGGTCAGGGCGAGGCCCTTGCCGCTCGGGTGCAGCGGATAGTTTCCGGCAAGCCAGGCAAAACCGGCATTGGTACATTGCTGAAAGCGTTGGTAGGTGTCAACGCCGAACGCAATGTGCGGCCCCGGCAATCGCCGCAGGAGCGCGGCAGCGGTTGCGGTAAGCGGCGCACCCGTCAGGCATTCGTAGGAAAGGGCGGCGCAGTCTTGCGCCACGGCAGCATCGTCG
>CAISUK010000674.1 GCA_903888645.1 uncultured Pseudomonadota bacterium
ACCGTGCCGGGCATCCGCTACGTCGTCGATACCGGTGTAGCGCGCGTCAAGCGTTACAGTCACCGCAACAAGGTCGAGCAGTTGCAGGTCGAGCCGATCGCCCGGTCCGCAGCCAACCAGCGCGCCGGGCGGTGCGGGCGGGTCGCCGCCGGCATCTGCTTCCGTCTCTATGGAGAGGACGATTTCGCCAAGCGACCCGCCCACACCGAGCCGGAAATCCTCCGCTCATCTCTGGCCGGCGTGATCCTGCGGATGAAGTCGCTGCGGCTGGGCGACGTCGAAGATTTTCCGTTTCTTGAGCCACCGATTCCGCGCATGGTTGCCGATGGCTACCAATTGCTCAACGAACTGGGCGCGGTCGATGACGAGCGAGAACTGACGACCGTTGGCCATGAACTCGCCAAACTGCCGCTCGATCCGAAAATCGGCCGCATGATTCTCGCCGCCAAGGAACAGGGCGCGCTGCGCGAAGTGTTGGTGATCGCCGCCGCCTTGTCCGTTCAGGATCCCCGTGAGCGGCCGCAGGAACAAGCCGGCAGCGCCGATCAGGCGCATGCCAAGTGGAAGGACGAGCGCTCGGAATTTCTCTCCTGGTTGAAGCTCTGGCAGGCCACCGATGAAGTGTGGAAGCACGAATCCTCGTCGAAGCAGAAAACCTGGTGCCGGCAGAACTTCCTTTCCTACATGAAGGTGCGCGAGTGGCGCGACATCCACGGCCAGCTGCACGCACTTTGCGCCGAGCATTCGTGGCACGAGAGCGAACTGCCGGCTACCTTCGAGGCCATCCACCAGGCGTTGCTGACCGGCCTGCTCGGCCACATCGGGCTGAAGGCTGAGGACAGCACCGAGCTGCGCGGCCATTACGTCGGGGCGCGCGGCATCAAGTTCTTTATTCATCCGGGATCGAGCCTGATCAAGAAAGCCGGCCGCTGGATCGTCGCCGCGGAACTGGTCGAAACCTCGCGGCTGTTCGCCCGCTGTATCGCTAAAATCGAGCCCGAGTGGCTGGAGAAAGTCGGCGCCCATCTGATTCGTCGTCATGTCTATGAACCGCATTGGGAGAAGGACGCCGGCCAGGTGGTGGCGTGGGAGCGGGCGACGCTGCACGGTCTGCTCCTCTATGCCAAACGTCGCGTTCATTTCGGGCCGATGGATCCTAAGCAGGCGCGCGAGATATTCATTCGCGATGCATTGGTGCAGGGCGATGCGCACGAGGATTTTGCCCGTCGCGCGAAATTCTTCCAGCATAACCTCAAACTGGTCCGCGATATCGAGGCGCTCGAGCACAAGTCGCGGCGCCCCGATGTGCTGGTCGACGACGAACTCATCCACGCTTTCTACGACAGCAAGATTCCCGACGGCATTCATACCCTGGCGGCGTTTGAACACTGGCGCCGCGAGGCCGAGGCCAGGCAACCGAAACTGCTGTTTCTCGAGCGCGACCAGCTGATGCGACATGAGGCCGAGGGCATTACCACCGATGCCTTTCCGCACCATTTCGAAGTGCACGGCCAGAAGCTCAAGCTCGCTTATCATCACGACCCGGGCGCCACCGATGACGGCGTCACGCTGGCGCTGCCGCTGGCGGCGCTCAACCAGATACCGGCGACCCGCTGCGACTGGCTGGTGCCGGGCATGCTCGCGGAAAAAGTCATTCAATTGCTAAAGACGCTGCCGCAGAAATATCGCCATCGCCTGCAGCCGCTGGACGCCTTTGCGTCGGCCTTCGGCGAGACAGCCACCGATTTCGACGAACCGCTGGTGCGAGCCCTGACCCGGGCGGTCGAGGAAAGGCTGGCGATGAAGTTGCCGCTCGATGCCTTCCGACCCGGCGAGTTGCGCCCGCATCTGCTGATGAATTTCCGCCTGATCGACGAGCACGGCGGCACTCTGGCGATGTCGCGTGCTTTGCCCGAATTACGCGCCCAATACGGCGCTCGCGTCGAGCAGAGTTTCGCCCGCGCCGAGGTTCGGACCGAAGCCAGCGCCGGCGAGCTGATCGGGCTCACCGGATGGACATTCGGTGATTTGCCAGAGTTGATGGAGGTTCAAGTGGCCGGCCGCACCGTGACCGGCTTTCCAGCGCTGGTTGACGAGAGCGAGACGGTGGCGTTACGCGTTTTCGATACCGAGGAAAAGGCCCGCGCCCGCCATCGCGCCGGCCTGCGTCGCCTGTTCGCGCTGGCCCTGCGCGAACAGGTCAAATACGTCGAGAAAAACCTCCCCGGCCTGCGCGACATGGCGCTGCAGTTCATGCACCTTGGCAGCGAGAAAGAGTTGCGCGAGCAACTGGTCGCCACCACGCTGGAACGAACCTGCCTGCTCGAACCGCTTCCCGCGACCGCCCCCGAATTCGAGACGCGCAAGGAACAGGCGCGGCCGCGCATTGCCCTCGTCGCCAACGAAATCGCCCGTCTCGCCGGGCTGATTCTGTTTGAGCATAACGCCCTGCAGAAGAAACTTGCTGCCGCGAACAAAGCCTTTCCGACCATCGTTGCCGACATCGCCAGCCAGTCGGCGGTGCTGCTGGAGAAGAACTTCATCCTTACCGTGCCCTTCGAGCGACTGCAGCACTACCCGCGCTACTTCAAGGCCGCCGCCTTGCGCCTGGAAAAGGCACGTGGCGATGCGGCCCGCGATGCGCGCAACCTGCAGGATTGGCAGAGCCTCGCCAAACCGTGGGAACGCGAACGGAGCAATCGCCGCAACGCCGGTGTCGCCGATCCTTTCCTTGAGGAATTCCGCTGGCTGCTCGAGGAACTGCGCGTCGCCCTGTTCGCCCAGGAGTTGCGCACGCCGACGCCGGTGTCTGTGAAGCGCCTGCAGAAAACCTGGGAGAGCGGTCTGCATGGCTGAAGTGCTGCGCGCCCTCACCAAGGCGCTGAAAAGTCTGTTGCGTCCGATCATGTTCTGGCATGCCTTGTGGCCGCCCATCGTCGCCCTGTTACTCTGGATCGGTGTGGCAACGCAACTGTGGACGCCGGCCAAGGTATGGTTGATCGCGAACCTGCCGCAACTGCCGTGGCAAGGCTGGGGCTGGCTGGCCGACTGGCTCGCCCAGGCCGGCCTGCTCATGGTACTGGCGCCTTTGGTCTACTTCACGGCGATCCTGTTGGTCGCAACGTTTGCCTTGCCGCGGATGATGAGCATTGTCGCCGCGGCCGATTATCCGGAAATCGAGCGCCGCGGTCGAGATGCCGTTTCCGGCAGCCTGTTCAATACGCTGGCCGCTGGCCTGGTCTACGTCGTTGGCTGGATCGTGACGCTGCCGTTGCTGCTGGTGCCGGGCGGCTTTGTCGTGCTGCCGATTATTTGGGCAGCCTGGCTCAACCAGCGCACTTTCCGTTTCGATGCACTTGCCGATCATGCGACGCCGGAGGAGCGCCGGGCGATCATTGCCGATGCGCGCGGCCCGCTCTACCTGGCCGGCTTTGTCACCGCACTATTGGCGCACGTGCCGCTGCTCAACCTGCTGGCGCCGGCTTTCACGGCGCTGGTCTATGTCCACCTTTGCCTGGCGGCATTGCGCCGGCTGCGAAATGGAGAAATAAAATGAATTTTGGTGCATTGATCATCGGCGACGAGATTATCCGAGGCAAGCGCCAGGATGGCCATTTTGCCAAGTGCATCGAGTTGCTGAAGGCCCGCGGATTGACGCTTTCCTGGGCTGTTTACGTCGGCGACCACCGGCCGCGCCTGACCGATGCGCTGCGCAATGCCTTCGCCTGCGGCGATGTTGTGTTCAGCTTCGGCGGCATCGGCGCGACCCCGGATGACCACACCCGTCAGGCCGCCGCCGCGGCACTCGATCTGCCGCTAGAACTCCATCCCGAAGCGGAGCGCGAGATCCTCGCCCGTTGCGCCGAAACCGGCATGGAAGCGACACCCCAGAGGCTGACGCTCGGTGAGTTTCCGCGTGGCGCGCAGATCATTCCCAATCCCTACAACCGCATGCCAGGTTTCTCGTTCGGCAAGTGCCATTTTTTCCCTGGCTTTCCGGTGATGGCCTGGCCGATGCTCCAGTGGGTTCTTGATTCGCACTATCGGGAATATTTTCACCGGACACCCGAGGCCGAGCACGCCATCATTGTCTGGGAAGGCATGGAAGGTGCGCTGATCGGCCTGATGCAGCGGATCGAAGCAGATTATCCCGGCATCACGGTCTTCAGCCTGCCCTCGGTCGGCGGCGAAGGATTACGGCGACATATCGAGCTCGGCGTTCGCGGCGAGCCGCAAGCGGCGGAGCGGGCCATCTGCGAAATTCACGCCGAGATCGCCGCGCGCGGACTCGATTGGGAAATCAAGGAATAAGCGGCGATCCCGACCGCCACTGCGGTTGGCGCTCTAGCGGGCGCCGGGATAGCCCGCGTTGTCAAGCAGGGCGCTCCAGGCGCTATCGAGAAAGCCGCGCTGAAACTGGCTGCCGACGCTCAAGCTGGGGACAAAGACATCCGTGGCGCCGGTCGCGCGCTTGTAGGCTTCGGCGTCGTCGCTGTTGCGAATGACTTTCTCGCTGTAAGGAATGCGCCGTCGGGTCAGAAAATCTCGCGCCAGCTTGCAGTCATCCTGGCAATCAGCCGATGTGTATAAAGTGACCGGGAAATTTGCTGCTGCGGTGCGTGTGGCATAGCCGGGACCGCTGGTTTCGATGACGCTGGACTTACCGAGTCGCTTTTCGTCGACGCTGCCGATATCGGGCGGTGGCGGTTGATCCGAATAGTGCACTTTCCCCGACTTGTCCAGCCAGCGATAAGTCGTCTGTGCAGCGGCGTCCGCTGCGAGCAGCGGCCCGAGCAGTAACAGAACCGGCAAGGTACACATAACGAGTCGTCTCGACATGACGGATCTCCTCTAAAGGCTATGCGGCAGTCATGCCGCAGTGACGAAGCAGGGCATCGACGCGCGGTTCGCGGCCGCGAAATGCCTTGAACGATTCAAGCGCCGGACGACTGCCGCCGACGGCAAGGATTTCCCGCCAGAACCGCTCGCCGGTGGCGGCATCCAGCACGCTGCCATCGCCACCGGGGCAGCGACTGTTTTCTTCGAAGGCGGCAAAGGCGTCGGCCGACAGCACTTCCGCCCATTTGTAGCTGTAATAGCCAGCGGCATAACCGCCACCGAAAATATGCGAGAAGCTTTGCGGAAAGCGCTGAAATTCCGGCGGCATGATCACGGCCACTTCCTGGCGTATTTGCTGGAGTACGTCTTTGACGCTGCGGTTACCCGCAGGGTCATGGTCACTGTGCAACGTCAGATCGAACAGCGAAAACTCGATCTGCCGCAGCATCTGCATGCCACTCTGGAAATTTCGCGCGGCGATCATCTTGTCGTAGAGCGAACGCTGTAGCGACTTGCCGGTGTCGACGTGGCAGGTCATGGCGGTCAGCACATCCCATTCCCAGCAGAAATTTTCCATGAACTGCGAAGGCAGTTCGACGGCATCCCACTCGACACCGTGTATGCCCGCCACATAGAGGTCGTCGACCTCGGTCAGCAGGTGGTGCAGCCCGTGTCCGGTCTCGTGAAAAAGCGTGATGACATCGTCGTGGGTAAAGGTGGCCGGCCGGCCACCGACCGGCGCCGGAAAGTTGCAGTTGAGATAGGCGATCGGCGTCTGGATACGCGATTCATCATTGCTCGCCAGCAGCCGCCGGGTGATGGCTTCGTCCATCCAGGCGCCACCGCGCTTGGTGTCGCGGGCATAGAGATCAAGGTAGAACTGGCCGACCAGCCGGCCTTCGCGAGCGATCCGATAAAAGCGCACATCGGGATGCCAGACCGGCGCACTGTCCAGTTCAAGACAGACACCGAACACTGTTTCGATGACGCGAAAGAGACCGGCAATGACCTTGTCTTCGGGAAAATATTGTTTTACTTCCTCGTCGGAAAATGCATAGCGGGCGAGCTTGAGTTTTTCCGAGGCCCAGGCCAGATCCCACGGTTCGAGTTTCTCGAGAGCCAATTCGCTGCGGGCGAAATCGCTGAGTTCGGCGACATCTTTTTCTGCAAAGGGACGCGCCTTGGCAGCGAGTTCGCGGAGGAATGCGGCGACCTGGGCGGGCGACTCGGCCATCTTCGGCACCAGCGAGACTTCGGCAAAATTTACGTAGCCGAGCAGCTGCGCTTCTTCCCGGCGCAAGCGCAGGATGTCGTCGATGAGCGGTCCGTTATCCCATTCCGGCTTGCCGAATTCGGAGGCGCGGGTGGCGTAGGCGCGGTAGAGGCGGGCGCGCAGTTGGCGGTCGTCGGCGTATTGCATGACCGGAAGGTAGGACGGCGCATGCAGGGTGAATTTCCATCCGGGACGTTGCTCCTTCTCGGCGGCGGCTCGCGCCGCACGGCGGGCGTCTTCGGGGATGCCGGCAAGGCCGGTTTCGTCTTCGACCCACTCGCCGTGGGCATTGGTGGCGTCCAGCAAATTCTCCGAGAACTTGGCGCCATGGGCGGCCAGGGCTTCCTGAATCTCCTGGAAACGCGGCTTTTGCTCGTCGGCTAGCTCGGCGCCCGTTAAACGGAAATCGCGCACCTCGTTATCGACGATGCGCTGCCGTGCCTGGCTGAGCGTTGCATATTCGGGGGACGCGCGCAGCGCCTTGAACTTGTCAAACAGCGCCAGGTTTTGCCCGAGTTCGGCATAGAAACGCGTCACTTCGGGCAGCAGCGCGTTATAAGCCTCGCGCCAGGGCGGCACGTCGTTGACCGAATGCAGGTGGCCGACGATGCCCCAGGCGCGCGACAGGCGCTCGCCGGCGTCGACCATGGGCGCGACAAAATCACTCCAGGTCGGCGCTGTCTGCGGCGAAGCCAAGCGTTCGATCAAGGCACGATTAGTTTCCAGCAGCTCCTGGATGGCGGGGGCGACATCGACCGGTTCAACGGTGTCGAAACGCGGCAAACCGGCAAAGTCGAGCAAGGGATTCATGAATTCCGTTCTGGCAATGGCAAATGACTTGCGCTGGACAGCCTCTCAGCGGCGCAGCGGCGAAGCGCCGGTCAGGCGCTCCAGAGCTTCGTGGTACTTGGCACTGGTGTAGGCGATGATTTCCTCGGGCAACTTCGGCCCGGGCGCCTTCTTGTCCCAGTCCAGGGTTTCCAGGTAATCGCGGACGAACTGCTTGTCGAACGACGGCGGGCTGCTGCCAACCTGGTATTGATCGGCCGGCCAGAAGCGTGACGAATCGGGCGTCAGCGCTTCGTCGATCAAGTAAAGACGCCCGGCGGCGTCCTGACCGAATTCGAACTTGGTATCGGCGATGATGATGCCGCGGACGCCGGCAAAAGCGGCAGCTTCCTTGTACAGACGCAGTGTCGTGTCCTTGACATGGCGGGCGAGATCGGCGCCGATCAGGTTTTCGACCGTGGCGTAATCGATGTTTTCGTCATGATCGCCCATCGCCGCCTTGGTCGCTGGGGTGAAAATCGGCTCCGGCAAACGCTGAGCCTGGCGCAGACCGGGTGGGAGCGGGATGCCGCAGATGCTGCCGCTGTCGCTGTAATCCTTCCATCCAGAACCGATCAAATAACCCCGCGCGACGGCCTCGATCGGCAAGGGCTTGAGGCGGCGTACGACGATGGCCCGGTCGCGCACCTGGGCGCGCTCCGCTTCGTCTTGCACCACGGCCTCCGGATCGATGCCGGAGAGGTGGTTGGGGATGATGTGCGCCAGCTTGCCGAACCAGAAATTGGCGACCGCGGTCAGCACCTGGCCCTTGCCCGGAATCGGATCGGGCAGGATCACGTCGAAAGCAGAAAGCCGATCGGTGGTGACAATCAGCAACAGCTCGTCGCCGACGGCGTAGATATCACGGACCTTGCCGCGACCAAGCAGCGGCAGGCTGGAAATTGTCGATTCAAATAACGGCTCAGTCACTGCAATCCTTTCGCATGGGACGAAAATTGTAAGGAATCCATCGTCAGCTACTCACGCACATAAGGACGCTGATCGTCCTTATTGTCGCGATCTTCCCGGTAAGGGTAGCGAACGTGGCCAAACCTGATGGCCAGGACGGCGAGCGTGAGCAGGAAAATGGCGGCGGCGACTGAGAGCATCCGCCATTCCGACATTTCCTTGAGATCGAGGATCAGGTAGCGGGCCAGCGCCACCATCGCGATGTAGAGCGGAAAACGCACCGGCAGTTGCCCGGACTTGAAGTAGTGGCCGATCATCGCCAGGACTTCAAGGTAAAGAAACATCATCAGCAGATCGGAGAGTTGCACGCGGTGATCGGAGATCATTCCGCGGACTTCGTCGAACATCGCGACCGAGGTGGCAATGGCGATCACCAGCAAGCCGAGATACTCGACGCCGTCGATACCTCCACTGAAAAACTTGCGCAAACGATCGAAGGCGTGTGAGTGGACATCCATGACATTGACTTCCCGGCTGGCGCAAATGAATCGGGCCGGGAAATCCCGGCCCGCGGGTATTGCCGCAATTGCGCTTATTTGACGATTGCGCTCAGTTCGCCCTTCTTGTAGCGATTGGCCATCGCTTCCAGGCTGATTGCCTTGATCTTGCTGGCCTGGCCGGCACAACCAAATGCCTCATAGCGTGCCTTGCAGATTTCCTTCATGGCTTTGCGCGCTTCGACCAGATACTTGCGCGGGTCGAAGTTCTTGCGGTCCTTGTTCAGGTACTGGCGGATGGCACCGGTGGAGGCCATGCGCAGATCGGTGTCGATATTGACCTTGCGCACGCCGTTCTTGATGCCCTCGACGATCTCTTCGACTGGCACGCCGTAGGTGGACCCCATCTCGCCGCCGTTTTCGTTGATGATCTTCAGCCAGTCTTGCGGTACGCTCGACGAGCCGTGCATGACCAGGTGGGTGTTGGGAATGCGCGTGTGGATTTCGCGGATGCGGTCGATGCGCAATACCGCGCCGGTCGGCGGGCGAGTGAATTTGTAGGCGCCGTGACTGGTGCCGATGGCGATGGCCAGCGCATCGACGCCGGTGGCCTTGACGAACTCGGCGGCCTCGGTGACATCGGTCAGCAACTGGTCGTGGGAGAGCACGCCTTCGGCGCCGTGGCCGTCTTCCTTCTCGCCCATGCCCGATTCCAGCGAACCGAGACAGCCCAGTTCACCTTCGACGGAAACGCCGATGGCATGGGAAATGTCGACCACGTGGCGGGTGACATTGACGTTGTATTCGAAGCTGGCGGGAGTCTTGGCGTCTTCCTTCAGCGAACCGTCCATCATGACGCTGGAAAATCCTGAGCGCATCGACTGGATGCAGACCGCCGGGCTGGCGCCGTGGTCCTGGTGCATGACGATCGGGATGTCCGGATGGGTCTCGATGGCGGCCTCGATGAGGTGGCGCAGGTAAGCCTCGCCGGCGTATTTACGGGCACCGGCCGAGCCTTGCATGATGACCGGGCTGTTGGTTTCCTCGGCAGCTTCCATGATGGCCTGGATCTGCTCGAGGTTATTGACGTTGAAGGCCGGCAGACCGTAACCGTGTTCGGCGGCGTGGTCGAGTAGTTGGCGCATCGATACTAGGGGCATGGCTGTCTCCTTGAATGGTTATGAAGCTTGATGAGTCGGGCGGTGCTCGCCAACCTTGACGATCTTGAGGGTGTTGGTGCCGCCGGACTGGCCGATGGGTTCGCCACAGGTGAGCACGATCAGATCACCGATTTCTACCGCGCCGGCGCGAATCAACTCGTCCTCCGCCTCAAGCAGCAACTGGTCTCGGTCATGGCCGTTATAGCTCATCATGAGCGGATAGACGCCCTTGAAAATGCTGACCTTGAAGCGTGTGCGGATGTCCGTGGTCAGCGCGTAAATCGGCACACCGCAATTGAGCCGGGACATCCACAATGCCGTCGAGCCTGATTCGGTGAGGGCGGCGATGGCCTTGACCTTGAGGTGGTAGGCGGTGAACAGCGCCGCCATGGCGATCGACTGGTCGATGCGGGTGAAGACGCGATTGAGGAAGTGGCTGTCGAGCGAGAATTCCGCCGACTTCTCGGCTTCGATACAGATGCGCACCATGGCCTCGACCGTCTGCACCGGATATTCGCCCGCCGCCGTCTCGGCGGAAAGCATGACGGCATCGGTGCCGTCGAGCACCGCATTGGCGACGTCGGACACTTCGGCGCGCGTCGGTACCGGGCTGCTGATCATCGACTCCATCATCTGCGTCGCCGTGATGACGAACTTGTTCATCTGCCGCGAGACGCGAATGATGCGCTTCTGCAGCGCGGGAACTGCCGCATCGCCGACTTCGACAGCCAGATCGCCGCGTGCCACCATGACGCCGTCGGTGGCGAGCAGGATGTCCTCGAGATTGGCGACCGCCTCGACGCGCTCGATCTTGGCGACCAGCAGCGCCTGCGAGCCGGCGGCACACAACAACTCGCGCGCCAGGCGCATGTCGGCGCCGGATTTCGGAAAAGAGACCGCCACGTAATCGACCGTGAGCGCTGCCGCCGTCTTGATGTCTTCGATATCCTTGGGCGTCAATGCCGGCGCCGAGAGCCCGCCGCCCTGCCGGTTGATGCCCTTGTTGTTCGACAGGTCGCCGCCATGGCGAACGACGCAATGGATTTCCCTGCCTTCGATGCGCTCGATATCCATGACGATGCGGCCGTCATCGAGCAGCAGCACATCGCTGGCGACCACGTCATCGACCAGTTCCGGATAATCTAGGCCGACACGACTGTTGTCGCCGATCTTGCAGGTGGCATCAAGGACAAATGCTTGGCCGGCATTGAGATGAACCTTGCCGTCGGCGAACTTGCCGACACGGATTTTCGGCCCCTGCAAGTCGGCCATGATGCCGACGGTACGGCCGGCCTTGCGCATGGCTTCGCGCAGGGTCTCGACGCGGTTCTGATGATCCGCAACCGTGCCGTGCGAAAAGTTGATGCGGACGACATCGACCCCGGCGACAACCAGCTGGGTCAGTACCGCCGGATCGGAGGAAGCCGGTCCGAGTGTTGCGACAATCTTGGTGGTACGTTGCATGTGTTTGGCGAACCGAAGGGCTGTGGAAAAAGACTTAGGCGAGTGCGGGGCAGATTGGTTCAGATGCTCGGATTTCTCTGCCTCCGCTCACTTTTGGTATTACCTAAGCCTTTGCCCGTTGTTCGAGGATGTCCACGGCCGGCAGTTTCTTGCCCTCGAGAAACTCGAGAAAGGCGCCACCGGCTGTGGAAATATAGGAAACCTTGTCGTAAATGTCATACTTCTGGATGGCGGCGATGGTGTCGCCGCCGCCGGCCAGGGTGAAGGCCTTGGTATTGGCGATGGCCATGGCGATGGCCTTGGTGCCAGCGCCGAACTGGTCGAACTCGAACACGCCG
>CAISUK010000675.1 GCA_903888645.1 uncultured Pseudomonadota bacterium
CGGCTCAGGCTTGAATGCCGTTCAGGTATTCGATGCGGAAGACCTGCTCGCCCGTTTCGGCGATGACGCCGACCTTGCGGTGTCCATTCTGCCCGATGTCCTCCAGGGCTTGGCCGGCGAAATCGATCTCCTGCGCGGTGCTTTGGAGCGCGACGAGCTTGCTGCCGCGAGCCTGCATGCCCACACCGCCAAGGGCTTGGCGGGAACAGCCGCGGCGACTGCAATGATTACGCTGATCCGGTCCATCGAAGCCGCTGTCAAGGCCGGCGACGTTGCGGCGGCCCGGGTCGCTGCGGCGGATCTTGACGAGCAACTCAAGGTGCTGCGCGCTGCGGTTGAAAATTGGCTGGCAGCAAGATCTCACTGAAGCACAGAAAAAGATTCCAGATTAGCGACGAAGCTTAGCGACCACGCAAAACGAAAAATCCGTCATTCCGGCGGAGGCCGGAATCCAGCAACGGCGTCTCAGAAACTGGATTCCGGCCTTCGCCGGAATGACGAGCTGAAGTTGGTCGCCAATCAAAATGATTTGAGCGGCTTCTGGATGTCAACACGACAAATCAGGTGTCCCGGCATTACTGTTACTGCAATCGATCCCCATTGACCTGATCCTGATTCAGCAAGGCGATGCGCACCGGCTTGACCTGCCAGATATCCTGGCAGTAGTCGCGAATGCTCCGATCGGAAGAAAACTTGCCCATGCGCGCGACATTGAGGATCGACATGCGCGTCCAGTGCTCCTTGTCGCCATAAACAGCACTGACCCGGGCTTGGCAATCGACATAGGATTGGTAGTCAGCCATTAGCCGATAGGCGTCCCCGTAGAGCAGCGAGTCGACTAGCGGGCGGAACAGCTCGCGATCTCCGCCGGAAAAATGACCGCTGGCAATCAGGTCAATGACTGCGCGCAATTCGTCATTGGCCTGGTAAATCGCCCGCGGGTCGTAGCCGTTCTGCCACGACGCGTGAACCTCTTCGGCATTCAGACCGAACAGGAAGAAGTTTTCCGCGCCGACTTCCTCGCGGATCTCGACGTTGGCGCCGTCGAGGGTGCCGATGGTCAGTGCGCCATTCATGGAAAACTTCATGTTGCCGGTACCGGATGCCTCTTTACCGGCGGTGGAAATCTGTTCCGAAAGTTCCGCCGCCGGATAGACGCGTTGTCCGTTGGTGACGTTGTAGTTGGGCAGGAACACCACTTTGAGCCGATCTTTGACCAGCGGATCCTTGTTGACCACGTCACCCACCGCCGTGATCAACTTGATCATCAACTTGGCGAAACGATAACCGGGTGCGGCCTTGCCGCCGAAGACGAAAGTACGCGGCTGGATCTCCACGTTCGGATCGGATTTGATGCGGTGGTAGAGGGCGATGATGTGCAGCACGTTGAGGTGCTGCCGCTTGTATTCGTGGATACGTTTGACCTGCACATCGAACAGCGATTCCGGATCGATGGCGACGCCGGTGGCGCGGCGTGCGTGGCGGGCGAAATCCTCTTTGACGGAGCGCTTGATGAAACGCCATTCGCGGCGGAAGCCGGGGTTCTCGCAGTAAGGTTCGATCTGCCGTAGTTGTTCCAGATCGCGCAGCCAGTCGTCGCCGATGACCTGGCAGAGGAAGCGCGTCAGGCGCGGATTGGCCAGTGCGATCCAGCGTCGCGGCGTTACGCCATTGGTCACGTTGGCGAACTTGGCCGGCCACATGGCATGAAAATCTTTCAGCACATCCTGCTTCAGCAACTCGCTGTGCAGTGCGGCGACGCCGTTGATGGTGTGGCTGCCGACGCTCGCCAGGTTGGCCATGCGCACATAGCGTTCGCCGGATTCGTCGATCAGGGAAAGGCGCGCCAGGCGCTCCGGTTCTCCGGGGAAGCGCTGCCGCACTTCATCGAGGAAGCGGGCGTTGATGTCGTAGATGATTTCCAGATGGCGCGGCAGAATTCGCTTCATCAGGCTGACCGGCCAGCGCTCCAGCGCCTCAGGCAGCAGGGTATGGTTGGTGTAGCCGAAACTTTGCCGGGTGACCTCCCAGGCGCCATCCCATGTCATGCCATTTTCATCGACAAGCAGCCGCATCAGCTCGGCGATAGCGATCGCCGGGTGCGTGTCGTTGAGTTGAACAGCATATTTCTCTTGGAAGCGTTCAAGCGGAATATTCTGCACGCGCATGATGCGCAGCATGTCCTGCAGGGAACAGGAGACGAAGAAGAATTGCTGTTCGAGGCGCAGTTCCTTGCCCTGGATTTGTTCGTCGTTCGGGTAGAGGATCTTGCTGATGTTTTCCGAGACGACCTTCTGCTGCACGGCACCGTAGTAATCGCCGCGATTGAACACGCTCAGGTCGAACGATTCCGGCGCCTCGGCCCGCCACAGGCGCAGGGTGTTGGCGGTATTGTGGCGGTAGCTCAGGATCGGCGTGTCGTAAGGGATGCCCATGACCTTGTGGCCGGCCACCCAGCGCACACTGGGGCGGCCATGCTGGTCGACGCCGTGTTCGGTATGACCTCCGAGTTTCACCTCGACCGACCATTCCGGGCGCACAATTTCCCAAGGGTTGCCTCTGCGCAGCCAGTTGTCGGTTTGCTCGACCTGCCAACCATCCACCAGATGCTGGGCGAAAATGCCAAATTCATAGCGGATGCCGTAGCCGATGGACGGGATCTCCATGGTCGCCAGGGAATCCAGATAGCAGGCGGCCAGTCGCCCGAGGCCGCCGTTACCGAGCCCCGGCTCGGCTTCCTGCCCGAGAATTTCCTCGAAGCTCAGGCCCAGTTCGCGAATCGCCTGACGCACCGGTTCCTCGATACCGAGATTGATCAGGGCGTTCCCGAGATGCGGACCGAGCAGGAACTCGGCCGAAAAATAAGCGACGGTGCGGGATCCGTGGCGGGTGTAGGCGGCTGCCGTGCTGATCCAGCGCTGCAAAAGGCGATCGCGCACCGTGTAAGCAAGCGCCATGTAGTAATCGTGTTTGGTGGCGAGTGCGGGAAACTTGCCTTGGACGTAGTAGAGATTGTCCAGGAAGGCCCGTCGCAGCGTGTCTTTAGCCAGGCCGGTACGGTCGTCGTCTAACTTTGCCGGTCGCGCGATGGGGATAGGTTGGGTGCTCATTTCGGTGCATTCCTTGTGGCGAGGAAGGTTGTGAAACAAGACAAGAGCAATATCAATGCCGAATTTGGCGACACATGCAATTCACGGGCTTTACCGTGTTTTTCATGGAGGTAATCGCATATGCCGCAGCGCTTGATGACCAACGATAGGGCGAAGGCTGACGATGTCGTAGTGCGGTTGCACTAGATTTGAGCAGGTCTGGTAGTTCATCCAGCCCGGTTTGATATCGGGCTGGATGAACTAGTCAAAATGCATCGATTTCAGGGCTTCGCGCTAACCTGAGTCGCCGTAGACACCACTGTCGGTGCCGCAGGAGCAGCAGCTGGAGCAGGTGAAGCAGCTGCCGGCGTATTAGCAGAAGCAGCCGCTGCAGCTGCCGCCGCTTGTGCGGCGACTTCGGCCTTGGTTCCGACCAGCGCCGGGAACGCGGCGATTTGGCTTACACCAGCGAAAGGCTTGAAGGTGCCTAGGTGGCAGGTGGCGCAATAGACCTTGGGACCATCGCCACCGGGGCCCATCCGGCTCTTCGGCAAAATTCCGGATAGAGGCACCAGCACGGAATTGTTCAAATCGCGCACCATGCGGATGCCATACCAGGCGGTGGCGCGCGGTGGAACGCTTTCATCCCATTTGTAAAAGGCGCGGGAATTATGGCAATAGTTGCAATTCACTCCCAAAGATTCTGACATCAGGATCATGAGCGAATTGGTCATGCGCGTGTCGCCGATCGACTTGTGCGGGCCGGTTGGCAGCGCTGTCAGACCGACGACGCGGATCGGATCGTCGTGCAGCAAGAAGTTGGTGAGCGGATCGTTCAAGGTCGTTTTCGCTGCCGATGGCGTCGGGAGGCGCTCGAACGATTTGCGCACCATCATTCCTGCCGGGATCTGCGGAATCGAGAACCAGACTTTCGGCGGCACCGGTTTGCCGCGATGGCAGGTATAGCAGGTGACACCGGTAGCCTTGACGTGGGTCTTCCAGTCGCTATTGATGTGCCTGGTCATCTTCAGCATCGCCCTGGCCATGACCTTTGTGTATTTGGCGTCGCTGGCATAATCGGGTGCGGCGTGGCAAAAGTCGCAACCGATATCGGGGGCCACCCAGTTCTTGATGGAGATCATCATCCGGGCAAACTCGGCCTTGCTCAGGTCACCCAGCACCTGCACGTTCTGGTATTCCTCGCCGGCGGTCGGACCATCCGGGCTGACCGTGCGCAAGGGCTTGGGCTGCTTGTTTACTGCCTCTTGCGCGGCAAGGGTCGCCGGGCTGTAGTTAGTGTTCATCCCCGTCCCTCGGTAGCCGATTTGCTGGACGTGGGTACGCTCGCAACCGGCAAGCAACGCCAGCACCAAGGTCGCGCCAATGGTGGCACGGACGAAACTGATCATGTTTTCTCCCCCCTTGAACTGGCTCGCTTACGAGAACGGGAACCTCTGGGGTTCCCGATCGCGGCACTCAAAAAACAAGGAAATTGCGATTTACGCGCCGGCTTTTTTGCCGGTTCTCTTATCGGTCCAGCCCTGGCAGTAGCAGGTCGTACAGACTTCGCCCTCAACCAGCGCACAGGTGCCTTTGGTTCCGGTCGTCGGCTCGAAGTTTACACAGCCGGCGCAGGTTTTGCCACCTTCGCCGGGCTCTTCCTGGAAGAAAAATTCATCCTTGGATGCCTTCTTTTTCTTCTTTACTGCGTCGGCGGCAAACGCCGGTTGCGTTCCGGCAGCAACCGTTACGGCGATCGCTGCCAACATCGCGCTGCCCTTCAGTAGCGCGGCACGGCGTGACATCTTTGGGCTTTCGTTTTTCATCATTCGGTCTCCTTGTATGTTGGACTAAATCCTTGCCGTGGCTGGCTTCCAATTAGAGCAGGAACCAGCACGGCAGGTAAAGGGTGCTGCTGTTCTTGGGTCATGCCTGATCAATACAGCGACCACCACAGAATGGACAGCATATTGTTGTCCTTGGCATTGCGACCGCTGCCGTTGTAGTTGGTCGTACCGCCGTTGAACTTGGACCAGTCGGTGTATTGAACGACGATCCGATTTCTGCGGAAAGTCTCTTCTCCGGTAAATGAAAAGAGATAGTTCAGTTCAAGAATGCGGGCGGTGCTGTCGGGTCTGCCGCTGCCGCCGCCGACGCCATCGCCAGCCGCGTACAAGTTACTATCTCCAGAACCCGTGTATTTCTGGAAGCCGAGACTGACGCCATACCACTTGTTGTAGTAGTAGCTGATCTTGCCTGTCTGCTCATTCACGGTATTGCTCGAGTTGGCCGCACCCAAAGCGTTCGCACTGTAATCCTGATGCTCGCGAATGTAGCGATACATGGCACTGAAGCGATGCGCGTCGGTGATGTATTGGTACTGCGCATCGACGCCAGTATCACGGTACTTGTCGGTACCCAATGAGTGGTCGGTTGCATCGGCGTAGATTTTCGACGTCAGTCCGAACACGCCAATCTCGGCCGATTGGTGCCCCTTGTCCCAGTCTTGCTGCAACGCCAAGCGGTAATACGGCGCAGTTCCTTCAATTTCTACGCGGTCCGCCTTCGGCACACCAGCACGGAATACGGAGAGCGCCCCGTCCGCCGTCTTGTAGCCGCCCAGTTCCAGATAGAAGGTCTGGTTCAATAGCGCGTAGGCCGTGACGCCAACGCTCTGTTGACCGAGCCCGGCGCTACTCAGGACCGTTGACGCTGTCGGCGCGGCGCTGACGACCGGTCCGATGTACGGCCATCCCCATACCGGCGTGGTGTTATAGATATCCGACATGCCGGGACTGTTGTTGATGGTGACACCGTACAAGGCCTTGAAGCTGTCACCGCTGTAATCGTCGGCGATGCGGATTTCGGCGTTGTCGATCTGCGAATGGCGAACGGTATCGTCATACGTCCACTGACAAAAGCAACCGACATGATCCGCCAGCTTACCGTTCAGGAATACGCTGAACTGCTGCATGGCAATGGTATTGTCGAGACGCTTGGTGCCATTGCCAAAATCGGCAACCGGATCGGTATTTCCGGCAGTGGGATTGCCAATGCGCGTGCTAGAGAACTGCAGCATGTAGGCCAGCGGAAGAATCGGTGGGTTTTCATCGAAGCGGGTTGTCACCAAGGGACGTTCCGCGTCAGGAGCGATGGCCTTGGTCAACTGGTATCCACCCAACTTGAAGCGCCGGCCGACGTTGGTCAGTTCCAGCCAACTCATATGGCATGTCGTACAGTCCATGCCCGTCTGACGAGCGAACGATGGCACTGCCTGGGCCTCGGTGACTTGCAGCAAACACGCCAGCGCCGCCAGCATGCCAAACAATAATGAACGAATCGCGCGCATTCGAATTTCCTCCCCTAGGTTAAGGATCGGGCATAAACGACCGACCAGTCTAACGATGCCGTTAACATACGGCTTGCTTAGGTGCTATTGGTGTCGCCACCAACATTGCTTCGATGCCAGAGTAAGTGTAAGCTTTTCCTTTCACTCTGGGTGTAAACTTTTGTTGTCAGAGTTCACTTTGTGTCATTCCGACGCGGGACAGTTTGTTTCACGGCTAAAGGAACGTAAAGTGAGAATTTTGTGGGCAATGATTAAGTTTACTTAAGCGAACAATGGCGCAACGCACAAAAACGAACCATCAAACTGGCCCTGTTTCCGCCCTATTAGAAGTAGGGGCAGGAATGAAGCACTGCACCATCGGCGTGCCCAAAACGCGATCAACTTACTCAATGCGACTTTTCGCGACTGAGAAGTTTTTGCAATTGCGTTCAAATCGGGATGGGTCGAGCCGCCCGAAAATATGCCCTTTGGAGCCAACCCAGTGAATGACCGTGATAAATTGGCGCGTGCGGTGGCTACGTCGGTGAACGAAGTTTTCAAGGATTCCGTTCCGGGTTCATCCACCAGAGGCAACTGCATGCGCGGTGTAACGCTGCGTCAGTTGAAGGCATTTTCACTGATTGCCCACCATCGCAGCTTCATGCTGGCCGCCAACGAACTGCACCTCACGCCTTCCGCGGTTTCTCTGCAAATCAAGGAACTCGAGGAATCGACCGGCCTGCCCTTATTCTCCCGGAATGGCAAGGGCGTGACCCTGACGCGGGCCGGCGAACTGCTCCTGGTCGACGTTCACCGGGCGCTCGCCGCCCTGCAGCATGCCGACGACACTTTGACCCGGTTCCGTAGCGCCGCCACCGGCATCGTCTCTGTCGGCATGGTCAGCAACGCGAAATACTTCCTGCCCAAGGTGCTGGCGCGTTTTCATGAGCAACACCGTGACGTCGAGCTGCAACTTTCGGTCGGCAATCGCGAACAGCTGGTCGATCAGCTACGCCGTGGACAGGTCGATCTCGCCATCATGGGGCCGCCACCGGCCGATCTTCGAGCGCGCAGCGAAGCTTTCGCAACGCACCCCTTCGGTGTCGTTGTAGCGCCGGAACACGAGCTCGCCTGCGAGCGATCAATTGCAGCGGCAAGCTTGGCCCGTCAGGAGTTTATCGTTCGTGAAAGCGGCTCCGGTACCCGTGCTGCCATGGAACAATTTTTCCTCGACGCGCGCATCGACCCGCCGCGGGCGATGGAAATGTCCAGCAATGGCGCGATCAAGCAGGCGGTAATGGCCAATATGGGCGTCGCCTTCCTTTCGCTTCACGCAACCGGACTGGAGCTTAGCGGACACCAGCTGGTGGCGCTCGATGTGGTCGGCCTGCCGCTGATTCGTCGCTGGTATGTCGTTGATATCGAGTCCAGTCCGCTGTCGGACGCCGCCGAGGCTTTGCGCCGTTTCATTCTCGAACATGGCAGCAGTTCTGTCGCCCAGCTGTTTGGCGACCCATTGCGCGCGACCATTGCCTTGCAACCCGAAGCTGTCACGGTCCTCTGAGCGAGCCATGGTCGTGCTTGATCGGAGCCGCATTGCTTGCCTACCAAAACCGGTCGTCGCAGACTAAAATGCGCGTTCTGCTTCAGCCAGCACATTTGACCACTGACGATCGGAGCGTTCCGTGAATCGCGATGCTCACAAGTCAGGCAAGGCTTTCACGACAATCGGAGCCACTTCTCATGGATTTGGTCAATAGATGAATCGCCTCAGCAAGAAACTGACGCAAAAGTTGGCTAGCGTTGGCGCCCGCTACTTGCCATTTGCCGATGCCGCCACTCCCGAACTGCCACTGGGGAGATTGCTGCGTCTATCCCTGTTTCAAGTTTCGGTCGGGATGGCCCTGGTGTTGTTGATCGGAACCCTCAACAGAGTGATGATCGTCGAGCTTGGTGTGCCCGCCTCCCTCGTTGCCGTGATGATCTCGCTGCCGCTGGTTTTTGCGCCGTTCCGTGCGCTGATTGGCTTCCGCTCCGATACCCACCGCTCCGCGCTTGGCTGGCGCAGGGTGCCATTCATCTGGCGGGGGGCGATGGTGCAATTCGGCGGTCTGGCCATCATGCCATTTGCGGTGCTCGTGCTGGCTGGTTCGGGTGAGTCTGGCAATGCGCCGATCTGGCTCGGATATTTTGGCGCAGGATTGGCTTTTTTGTTGGTCGGAGCCGGCTTGCATACGATACAAACGGTCGGACTGGCCTTGGCCACCGATCTGGCGCCCGTCGAGTCGAGACCGCAAGTGGTCGGCTTGATGTATGTGATGTTGCTCTTCGGCATGATCGTCAGTGCACTGTTGTTTGGCGCGCTGCTGGTTGATTTCACCCCGGGACGCCTCATCCAGGTGATTCAGGGCTCGGCTGTAGCGACGATTCTGCTCAATGCCATTGCACTATGGAAGCAGGAGTCGCGACGTCCTTCGCGCAACGGCGTTCAGAACCAGAGGGATCCAACGTTCCGTGAGTCCTGGGAGAGCTTTTGCCACGGCGGGCACGCCATACGGCGACTGATCGCAGTGGGTCTTGGGACGATGGCTTTCAGTATGGAAGACGTCCTTCTTGAACCTTATGGCGGGCAGGTGCTTCATCTGACCGTTGGCGCGACCACCAAACTGACGGCTACCCTGGCTGTTGGCGGGTTGCTGGGATTTGGCCTTGCGTCACGTGTCTTGAGCCGCGGCGCCGATCCATTTCGCATGGCAAGTTACGGTGCGATGGTTGGGATACCGGCATTTCTGGCGGTGATTTTCGCCGCACCGCTGGACTCGCCGTTGCTGTTTGCTTTTGGCACCCTGCTGATCGGTTTCGGTGCCGGCCTGTTCGGTCACGGGACATTGACGGCGACCATGAATCTCGCACCCAAAGACCAGACCGGATTGGCGCTCGGCGCTTGGGGCGCGGTACAGGCCTCGGCAGCTGGCATCGCTGTTGCGCTTGGCGGCATCATCCGCGATGTGGTTGCCGGGATGGTGGCGCGAAATGAAGTCGGGCCGGCATTGAGCGGTCCCGCCACTGGATACGCGGTTGTTTACAGCATCGAAGTGGTGTTGCTCTGTGCAACGCTGTTCGCGATGTTTCCACTTATCCGCCGCAGCCCACGGCGTGCGCCGCTCGCCGAGCGGGCCCCGGCCAGCGAGAGTTCCTGAGCGAAGTTCCTGACCAAGCGCGGCGGCGGGTC
>CAISUK010000676.1 GCA_903888645.1 uncultured Pseudomonadota bacterium
AGCCGGTACATCACCCGCAAATCGTTATCCCATAAGCGACGCACCTCGGATGACGGTCTGTCGCCAACATAATGGGTAATTTTCAATGTGTGGTAGGTGCCGTCACTGTCTGTTGCTTCCCAAAGCTCAGAAGGTGCAATTTCTGGCCTGGGTGCTTGCGATGTCAGCGTGTACCGGCCATTGAGTACGGTATCGTTCTTATCCATTGTTACCCTCTTCAGTGTTCCCCGGGGAAGAAATTCCTCCGTGATCAGAAATCTAACTGCTCCACCACGATAGCAAGCGGAGAACTACCGGAGCAGTAAGCAGACAGGTCAGGGTTCTAAACTTCTTCGAAGTCCAGCAACCAGACATGACGAATTCCCCTTGTTGCTCCACAGTCGACGCAACCCAATACCTCTGACCCCTTCGCCAAACTGTTCGCGCAGATTTCTCTCCCAATCGCCATCAGGCTCGTCGCCCTTCTCCAGTTCGCGTAAGGTGGTCGCAGTCTTACCGGTGATGTCCTTCTCATAGAGTCCGCCTTGCAAACGCCCCCAGGGCGTCTGCAATTCTTCGCGTTCAAGCCTGAACGCTCCCCCCTCTTTGTTGCTGCCGGCGATCTTGAAGCGAAACAAATCGACGGGGAAGAACGCGATGGCAGGAGCAATTCTTAAGGATACGTAACGATCCTCGCGAATCTCAATAAGACCGGGCAGTATTTCTTGAATATTTACTTGAAGGTTCTTGGCAACCTGGATAGACCCGAAAGCATCAATCCATCCGTTTTCCAGCAATCGGATTCCTTTGGCTTGCTGTATCGGAAATCCGCGTATGTGCCACCCCAGCAACATGAGTAACTGCCATCCTTCATAATCCAGCTTTGAGGTTGGCGTAAGAGGCTTTTCTTTTCCTGGCTTGCCGAAATAAAACTTTCCCTCGAGATGCCATGGCAAATCCAACATAGAAGACTCCCCGCTGTAGGAAAGGGGGGATGCGCTGGAATCGGGAACGTCATATAGCCGCTTTTCCATGGCAAGACCCCAAGCCTGCCGCAACGCATCTACGTATGCAGAAGCGCCGTCTGCACGCTGTGGGCCGAGAATGTCAGCAACTGAAAACCAAGTTAGTGTGCCAGAAGACGTGGGCACATTGTCGAGCAAGAGTGTCTCGCCAGATTGGGTAAGTTTGATCTGAAATAAATTAAATTTGTAGGATGTGTAGGCGTGTCGATTCCCTGCACCATTGACCTCGCGGTAAACCGGGAGGGGATTGTCGAGCGGTTTGTAGCTGTAATGGATGCCCTGCAGGAGTCCAACCTCTTCTTCAAGTTCTCGCTCAAGCGTCCGGGCAATATGCTGGACAACGATATCGGAGGCTGGATTCAAAATTTCTTTCAGGATGTCGTGGCGTTCTCGAACATCAACGGGCAAGTCGCCCAAGTTGAATCGCCCGCCTGGTAGGACATATGATTTCTCGCCTGGGCGTTTTTTATCCTCTCTATGGTGCAGGAGAAAATTGTTACCCAACCGAATGAATGCCCAGGCAACGTGTACCGTCCTGATTGTCTTGGCTTGTGAGTTGAGTTTTAGCCTGCTCGCTTCGACCCGATGCAACAGAGAACGCTGTTCTTCCTTTGCCTCCGGAGGACGGGCATCCCCTTGTTCCCAATAGTCAGCAGGCAGCAAAGACTGTCCGGGCGTGGCCAGTGTCATTAGCCAGGAACGCCCCAGCAAGGATGCCGGGAACGAAACGAATGCCCATTTACCAATCCGAAGTTCCAGCGGATCAAGCAGAGACAACGCTTCGAACTGACGCCGTAGGGTGTACACCAGTGACAACACTGTTTCTTGGTTGGCGCCGCATTGGGCAATGAGATTAGCGACGAGTTCCGACTCGAGAAGAACTTCGCGCTGCCGTCCTTCTTCAGCATGCAGTGGCAGCATCGAAAGAGCAATATTCAGCAACATGGCTGGCTCAACCCAATTTTTCTTGTCGTTGTTCATCAATAGTTCATCTGCCAGCGCGGCCCCTTCGCCTCCCCTAGACCTCCGCTAACGATCCTGTTTCTGCGCCCATAGTTCGCTCCAAGCAGCGGCACATCCCGTACCGCGAACCAGTAAGGAGCGAATCATGGCACAAATCAATACGAATGGCATTATCGTCGGCAAGGGCAATGCCGGCCAAGGCGCAGTTGTCACGAAAACCACCTACGAAGGCACAGTCATCGCCCGCGCCATGGATCGAGCCGGTCACAACCCACACCTCAAGGGTCACATCCACGAAATCATGGTCAAGGATGCGCGCAACGCCCGCAATTTCCTGACCATGAATGGCGCCAGCACCGAACTCACCAAGAGCACCACGGCCGGGACCGTCGATCTGGTGACCACCAAGGGCGGCAAGGTGATCGAGCGTATCCAGGTCAAGGATGTCACGTCGAAGGCCGGCATCGACAAGTTGGTCAAACAGTGCGCCGACGGCAAATACCGTAGCGCGCGACTGGTCGGCTCCGAGGAAAGCGCCCAGTCCTTCAACAAGGCTGCCGAAAAGGCGGGCATCTCCAAGCGCATGACCAGCACCAGCGTGTCGTCGAAGAGCACGGAATCCCTCGCACAGCGCGCCGGGGCCACCGGTAGCGGCACC
>CAISUK010000677.1 GCA_903888645.1 uncultured Pseudomonadota bacterium
CGATGGGTGCGCAACACCTTCAGACAGATGACATCGAAGGCAACCGACTGGGGCTCAATGGCGCCGGACGCAAAGCTCGCTTGCTGGTAATTGAGCAAGTCTTCGATCAACGTCTGCAACCGCAGGGAGTTTTGACTGATGATGGCAACGATGGTCTTCTGTTGATCATTCAACTCGCCGGGCACCCCGTCGGCGAGCAGTTGCGATCCTTCGCGGACTGCCGTCAATGGGGTTTTGAGGTCGTGGGAAACGTGGCGGAGAAAGCGGTTTTTCTGCTCCTCGAGTTCTCCCAGACGACGCCGCAGCCATTCCAGGCGGCGCCCCAGATAGGTGATGTCGGGCGTACCGGTAATCGTGACGTTTTCGCTGCCTTCGGCGCGTCCGATACTGCGAATGGCGTGATCCAGCTGCTTGATCTGGTTTGAGATCGTGCGTTTGAACCAGAGCGCGATCAGCAATGCCACCGGAACGGCCGCGAGCAGCTGCCAGACAAGGTGCAGGCGAGCCTCGTCGGCCATGCGCGGTACCTGCTCGACCGATTGATCGACATGCGACTGCGCCTTGTCGATCAGTTCCTGCACGGTGGTCGCATTGGCGATGAAGCGTTCGAGCACATCGTCCGGTATGGCGCCAGCGGCAACGATGTCGTTCAGTTCACGCTCCTTGACCATCGTCTGTTGCAGCGCCGCCTGCAAATCGGCGGGAAGGGCGAGTTCTGCCAGTCGATTGGTGGTGCGCTGCAATTCCGCATGCTGGCGGCGCAGGTCGTCGAGAATCCCCGGCTCGCGGAGAATGATGTACTGGCGCAACAGACGCTCCATGCCCGTCTGCGCTTCGATGATCTCACGGCCGATGCGTGCCTGTCCGGTGGCCACGGAAGCCGCCTGCGTACTCTGACGGGCGAGCCGCTCGATGGACAATATCGAGCTGACGACCGCGACGACGAGCGGTAGCGCCACCAGCACGAAACCGACCAGAATCAGTCGCAGAAACGATCTCGGGTAGAAACGGTTCAGCTTTTTCGCTTCCCTTATAATTCGAATTCTCCTCCTTGAGCGTCATATCATACCGTGACGCCATCGAATCCTCTTATAGCGCCCGGAGTCTCAGTGCCTGGTACCAAGCCGCGCGTCACGATCATCGTCGCCATTGCCGCAAACCGCGTGATTGGTAATGCAAATGCCTTGCCATGGCGACTTCCGGAAGACCTCAAGCATTTTCGGCGGCTCACCACCGGTCATTGCATTGTCATGGGGCGCAAGACTTTCGAGTCGCTGGGGCGCCTATTGCCGGAGCGTACTCACGTCGTGCTAAGTCACAGCTCGAATTTTGCGGCGCCCGGGGTTCTGGTGGCGCGTTCCCTCGATGCTGCATTTCAACATTGCGCGGGTCAGCAGGAGGTTTTTGTCATCGGCGGGGCGGAAATTTACCGCCAGGCGCTGGAATATGCCCAGCGCTTGCAAGTTACCGAGATCCACCGCGACTTTTCCGGCGACGCCTACTTTCCTGAATACGACCACCGGGAGTGGCATGAAACGTCACGCGATTGTCATCACGCCGATGCCGGCTTCGAGTACGATTTTGTCACCTACGACCGCAAATATGCATAAGGAGTCTGCAGATGTCTGAAGGTTTTCATGTTCATGGCGCCCATGATCACGCTGTTGAGCACGGCGCGCATAGTGGCGACCAACTGGCCGGTCGGGTCGCGGTAACCACCGCCATCCTGTCGACGGTGGGTGCGCTGCTTAGCTACCAGGGCGGGGCAACGCAAGTCGAGGCGATGATGTACAAGAATGAGGCGGTGCTGAAGAAGACCGAGGCATCCAATCAATGGGCGTATTACCAGGCCAAGAGCAACAAGCAGAATCTTGCCGAGCTTTCGCAGTCAATGGCGCCCCCGGCGAAAGTTGATTTCTACAAACAGGAAGTCGATCGGTACAAACAGGAAAAAGCCGACATCAAGACAAAGGCCGACGCCCTCGAGGAAGAAGTCAAGAAAGCCAACGAGGCATCAGAGGCGGCCATGCATCCGCATCACCGCATTGCCCAAGCACTGACGCTCATGCAGGTGGCGATCTCGCTGGCATCGATCACTGCATTGACACGCAAGACCTGGCTGTATTGGGGAGCGATGATTTCCGCTACCGCCGGCGCGGCGCTATGGTTGTCGACGCTGGTCGCGCACTGACGGAGCCATCGGTTCGTGCCGTCATGACTGCGCGGGCGCGCTTGTCTTGGCGGCGCTGGCCAATTGCCGCTCCGTCAGGGCAATGACTTCATCGGCGGCGGCGCGGTCATAAAGAAAGATGTGCATGCGGCGAAAAACAATGGAATAAGCAATACCCCGACCGCACCAGGCAGCCCTGGTTGGCCGGACTTTGCCTTGCTCACAGAAGATCCCAGCGGTAACCCAGGTAAAGGTACTTGCGATCGCTGTCGGTCGAGCTGCCGTCGGCCTGGGTCTGTTTCGACTTTTCCAATCCCACTTCGGCATCGAAACTGAGGTTGGTGCGGAACCGGTAATTGAGGCGTAGCGTCGGGCTGATACGGGTCATCTTCGATTCGTCGTCGCTGGTCTGTCTGTACCAGCGCAAAGCCGCGTCAAGTCGCCAGACTTCCTTCCAGACGCTGACGTGGTTCGCGGATAGGTTGATGCCGCGGTAGGTAGGCGCTTTGACCACATTGCCGTTGCCGACAAGGGTGTCGTTGGCGAGGAAAATGTTGTTGCCAATGAGATTGACCGAAAGTGACTTGGTCGGTGAGACGCTGGCCTGATTACCCACCAAGGTTCCATCCACATTGAGGATGCCAGGCGAGCTGGTCATTTGCGAGACCGTGACGTCGGCACCTAGCTGCCACTTGGGAGAAAGTGGCCGGGTCACGCCGCCGGAAAATACGTTCGACCAAGCTGACGTATCGAGCGCCCACTTGCGCAGGTCACTAATACTGAGGCCCGTATTGAGCAGAGCATCGCCGATGGAAGTCGGCGGCGTCGATGACAAACCGAATCCGGTCGCATAAGGCAACACGCTGCTCAGTTGCAACATCGGCCCACGGCGATGATCAATCAGCGCGTAATAGCTGGAGCCAGAATCAGTCGTCAGGTTGCCCTGAACCATGGCGATATTCAGACCCTTGATTCCGAAGTCATAGTCGAACATGCTATAGACGGAGCGTTTGGCGTCAAAGTAGCGCAATTCCAGGCCGATGGCCTGGCGGTCTGTGTAGCCGTCCGAGGTGGTTTCGGCAAAATAGACGCTGCCGCCGATCGACTCCGGCTTGCCCAGATATTCGACGTTGGCGCCGAAGGTCCGTTGCTTGATTCCCGAATTGGTGATCGGTGCCAACGCGTTGCGGTGCGACACGGCATCGACCAGATGCCAGAGCGGCGTCAAGCGATTCGAATACAGAGTGGGTTCGCCAAACGCGGCATTGATCCTGATGTCCGGCCGCAGTTGATAGCTGCCGGCAATGCCGTCGAATTGTCCGATCAGGCCGAAACTGCCCGACTGGCGGCCGAAGCGAGCCTGGTAACCGACGGCGCGATTGTTCAATTCGTAATAGGCAGTGCCAAGTCGCTCCGAATCATTCTGGTTGTTCAGAAAATTCGCTGTGTAGCTATCGCGGAGCACAACGCGATGCTCGGTGGTCTCGGTTCGCCGAAAGGCATTGAGGTCGACGCTGGTGACCAAGGCGCGCTGGTCGGTTTGGTTGAGCGACTGCTGGGTAAAGTCGAGAAAACCGGGGGGTGGCGCTGTCGTCGTGACGATGTGTGAATTTCCTGTATAGAAATTCTGCGACACACCACCGGTCACCTTCCAGGCGCTCGGCTCCATGCGCCGAATGCCTTGAGCGCCGGCAGCCACCGCAGCGGGCGGAGCAACGTCAGACGGCAACCTGGACAGGCGATCCTTGACGCGGGGTACGCCGGGATCGTTCGGATACAGGCGCAGGAACAGGTCATACTCAGCGCGCGCCTTGGGGATGTCGCCGCTTTTCTCGCGCGCAACGCCAATCAATTCTTGCGCGCCCGGCGATGACGTGCTGGACGGCAGGTTGAGCAGATTGTTCAGAGTTTCGATAGCAACCGGAACGTCGTTCTTGTCGAGGGCGGCCTTCGCCTTGGCCAGTAGTTCGCGGGAAACGTCCTCAACCTTGTCGAGCGGTACCGGAGCAAATTCGGGTGCCGCTGCTGGCGCCTGCACCGCCGCATCAGATGGCGCGGATGGGGCCGGACTGGGCACAGGCGGCTGGGCAGCTGCTTGCGGAACTGGCATCGCTGCGGCTGCGGGCGGCACTTGATCGGGCAGCGAGGTAATCTTCGGTTCGACGGTCTTGTAGACTTTGACCGGCCCCTCGCCTGGACCGGTAGGCAAGGGTTCTTTGCCGCCATTGCGCGCCCCCGGCAGCGCCGGGATCAGGATGGAAAGTTCGTTGTTGTCCGAGCCCTGGCGCACCTTGGCGACAACGTCCGAGGCAAAGCGGATCGCCAACGCCCCGTCGGGCTCTGGGTAGCTGATATCGAAGCGAGGAAGTAGATCCGACGGCGGCGATGACCAGCTTTCGCGGGGTAGCGTGCCCTCCGTTTGCGCGCTACCGGTGGTACGAAAATAGACCCGGAGCGTACTGCTTGCCCCCAACGGCGCGTGGCGCAGATAGAGGACGGTGGGCAACATGCGAATGACAATTTCCGCCTCGCCGTTGGCGGCACGGCGTATATCGACACGATCGATGTTTTGCGCCCAAGCTAAGGAAGCGGTTAACAATAATGCGGCGAGTACGATCATCCCCCGGCGCGTTAAGTCCCGGATCATCGCTCCGCGATTAGGCAAAGCACCAAACTGTTTACGTGTCATTTGTTGTTACCTGCACCCTCTCCCGCGCAGCATTTATCGGACGACTTCTTCTAGCTTCCAGCCCCATTCACCGCAGCCAAACACTCAAGATCTTCCATTCAGCGCAAGCACTGGGCACTGATTTCAATGGCAACGCATCCGGCCTATATTCAAGGTCACCAGCTACTGTACTTGACGCTGTGATGGCAACTACTGACGCAATCTTGCGTAGCCTTTGATTTTTCGTGGTTACCCAAGGTTATCTGCCGAGTTTTCGATGTCAACTCCCACCCGCTCTTTAAATTAGTGGAATGGCAGGCTGCGCAGCTATTCGTGGTCGTCACTATGACAGATGCACTGCTCTGTCCCTTGAAATTGCCATGGGCGGTAGCATTGGTCATTGCCACGGTCGTGAATGTCGTGGTGCTGTTGTGGCACGATGAGCATTCTAATGGCATATTAAACGGTGCCCCACCCACCGGGATGTGGTTGCTTATGGCGGTCAAATTCTTGGGCGTTACGCCGGTTGCGAAAGTCTGTCCGTTATGGCAACTGGAGCAAGGCAGGGTAACGTAGGCCGTAGTGTGCTGAGTCGCACCCATGGTCCAACCGGTGTTCTGCCCGGCGAAGGTCGATGTGCTGTTATGGCAGCCTTCGCAAGCCGCACTGCCTGTGGTCGTAATGTGATTGGTTGGCATGAACTTCGGTGGCAAATTCCCAGTGAAACCGAGCATGTTCGTCCCGACACCACCACGGCCATGGCAAGTCACGCAACCGCTCGTATTTCCGTTCGACGTATGAGCGGAGGCCGTCATCGTGCCATTGGCGAAGCTCGTGGTGCCGCTATGGCAAGCGTTGTCGCACTGCAGTGCCGTGTTTACGTGCGGCAGGCCTCCGGTATTGGCCTTGTTCTTCGGTACTGCGGCGTACGGCCGCCCGCTCGTATCTGCGAAGGACTGCCCGTTGTGGCAGGAAATGCAATTGCTGGTGGCCGTCACACCGCTGTGGTTCATCGTCCATACCGTAAAGGTCGGCGACGTGGCGAGGTACGCTCCCGTGCCATGGCAGACGTCGCACTGCGCCGACGCGAGGATCGTGATGTGGTTTGTCGGCTTGGTCTTGCCACCACCCGTACCGTTATGGCAGGTCAGGCATTGCCCGGCACTTGACGATGTATGGGTATAGGAACTCGAGGCCCCGCCGAAGGTAGCGAACGAGGTGTGGCATCCGGCGCAATCCGTGGTCGGAGCGCCCCCCGAAGCAGTATGGTAAGGGAAGGTAATACCGGCACCAGACGGCGCCGTAGTGGTCTGCGAGCCAACGACTGAGACACCGGTGGCGAACGTGTAATTAGCCACACCCTTGGCATGACAACCCGAGCATGATCCCGTGTTGACAGCGCTGTGCTGCATGCTGGTTGCCGTCCAGGTCTGCGTGAAGCCTGACGCTGTGTAATTGCCATTGCTATGGCAGACCACGCAGTCTCCCGTCACCGGGATGTGCCCGGACGGGTTGGGGCCAACGCCCTGAGTCGGCGTCGTCCGGATCGTCAGCGCCGGGGTTGAAGCGTAACTCGTATTCACCGTTGAAGCGTGACAAACGTTGCAGCTGCCAGTGCTAACAGCCGCGTGGCTCATCAGCGACGCTGTCCAGGTCCGGCTGAAGGTGTTGAAGTTGGCGGCATCGTGGCAAGAAACGCACGAAGCTCCGCCATTGATCGGGATATGCGGCGTCGCCATACCCACCACGTTGACCGCCGTGGTGCCACCCGTGATGCTGTGGTTGCCTGTGGACAAGTGGCAGGAGGCGCAAGTGGCGCTGACCGCCGCATGACCGGCTGATCCCATGCAAGGCTTCGGACTCGTCGAACACGCCGCAAATACACCGACTTCGTTGGCCAGATTGGCCGCGGTGTTCCAGGTCGTGTGGCAGACATCGCACTGGGCCGTCGTCGTGAGGTGGTTAGCGATCATGGTCTTGCCGCCACCCGTGCCTGTGTGACATGTGTTGCACTTCCCGGCATCGGCCGTGGTGTGCGTGTGGCCTGCGGCCCCGGCAAAAGTAGTCAACGAGGTGTGGCAGTCGGCGCAGTCGGACGTTGGAGCGTTCCCCGCCAAGGTATGGTAAGCCGCGGTTCCCGCGGGTGGCGTCGGGGTCTGCGATCCAACCACCTTGACGTTGGTGGCGAAGCTGTAGTCAGCCACCGCCTGGGCATGACAACCCTTGCAACTGGCCGTGCTGACAGCACTGTGCTGCATGTTCGACGCCGTCCAGGTTTGCG
>CAISUK010000678.1 GCA_903888645.1 uncultured Pseudomonadota bacterium
TCGAGGTGCTGTGCCACGAACTGGTGGTGCTCAACCCGAGCGTGACGCCGCCGTTCCCGCTGGACGACGAGAACCTCAGCGAGACCGTGCGCCTGACGCACCGCGTGCTCGACCTGCGCCGCCCCGAAATGCAGCAGACCCTGCGCACCCGCTACCGGGTGACCAAGATCATGCGCGATTTCCTCGGCGATCTGGGCTTCTGGGAAATCGAAACCCCGTTCCTGACCAAGAGCACGCCGGAAGGCGCCCGCGACTATCTGGTGCCGTCGCGCGTCCATCCTGGCCAATTCTTCGCCCTGCCGCAGTCGCCGCAACTCTTCAAGCAACTGCTCATGGTGGCCGGCTTCGACCGCTACTACCAGATCACCAAATGTTTCCGCGACGAGGATCTGCGCGCCGACCGCCAGCCCGAATTCACCCAGATCGACGTCGAAACGTCATTCCTCGGTGAAGAACAGATTACCGCCCTGATGGAAGAAATGATCCGCACCGTTTTCCGCGAAGCACTCGCCACCGAGTTGCCCGATCCGTTCCCGCGCATGGGGTATACCGAGGCCATGCACCGCTTCGGCTCGGACAAGCCGGACCTGCGCGTCACCCTGGAACTGACCGACGTCACCGATGCCGTCACGGATGTTGCCTTCAAGGTATTCAGCGGCCCCGCCACCAGCGGCGGCCGTGTCGCCGCCCTGCGCATTCCGGCTTCCACGCTGACCCGTGGCGAGATCGACAGCTACACCGAATTCGTCAAGATCTACGGTGCCAGGGGCCTCGCCTACATCAAGGTCAATGACGTCAGCAAGTTAAATGAAGAAGGCCTGCAATCGCCCATCGTCAAAAACCTCCACGCTCAGGCCCTGAAAAAGATCATCGAGCGCACCGGCGCGCAAAGCGGCGACCTGATTTTCTTCGGTGCCGACAAGACCAAGATCGTCAACGACGCGCTCGGCGCCTTGCGCCTGAAAATCGGCCACGAAAAGGGCTACGTCACCGGTGAAGCCTGGCGGCCGCTCTGGGTCGTCGACTTCCCGATGTTCGAATATGACGACGAAAACAAGCGCTGGGCGGCCTGCCACCATCCGTTTACCAGCCCCAAGGACGGCCACGAAAACCTGCTCGAAACCGATCCCGGCGCCTGCGTCGCGAAGGCCTACGACCTTGCCCTGAACGGATGGGAAATCGGCGGCGGTTCAGTGCGTATCCACAGAGAGGAAGTTCAATCCAAGGTGTTCCGGGCACTGGGCATAGGCGCCGAAGAAGCGCAGCTCAAGTTCGGCTTCCTGCTCGACGCGCTGCGCTACGGTGCTCCTCCGCACGGCGGCCTCGCCTTCGGTCTCGACCGCATCGTCACGATGATGACCGGTTCCGAGTCGATACGCGACGTCATCGCCTTCCCCAAGACCCAGCGCGCTCAATGCCTGCTGACCGACGCGCCGTCGAGCGTCGACGAAAAGCAGTTGCGCGAATTGCATATTCGCCTGCGCCAGAAAGTCGAAACGCAGGTCGAGGTGGACAAGGGCTGATTCGCCATGCGCCGCTTCCTGCTGCTTGTTGCGCTAACGCTACTGCCGGCGTGGGCGGCGGCAGTGGGTGGCGATCGGCTGCCGGCAGTGGCGGTGGCGGCGTTGCCGATCGAGGCCAGGCACACTCTGGATCTCATCAAGCGCGGCGGCCCATTTCCCTATCCACGTGACGGCGTGGTGTTCGGCAACTTTGAACATCGGCTGCCGGCACAAGCGCGCGGCTACTATCACGAATACACGGTGCCAACGCCCGGCAAGAGGGGCCGCGGCGCCCGACGCATCGTCGCTGGTGCTGGGGCTGGGCGCGATGCGCGCACTGCCGGCGAGGCCTATTACAGCGACGACCACTACCGCAGCTTTCGCCGCATCGTCGAATGACATTCAACCATTTCAAGGCGCTCCTCGGCAGCGTCGCGCAAGCCGGTGTTTACCACCAACCTCACGGTGCCGCCGACGATCTGCAGCGCGCCGCCGAAGCGGATGGTTACGCAGCGTTCCGCATTGACCTCAAAAGCGTCATGGACAAGGATGGGCTGCTTGCCGCCATCGCCCAAGCCATGGGCTTTCCCGATTGGTTCGGCCACAACTGGGACGCGCTGGCCGATTGTCTGACCGATTTAGATTGGCATGAGGCGCCTGGCTACGTGGTGCTGCTCGAACACTGCGACGGCATCCACGGTCGCGCGGAAGGCGACTTCGTTACGTTCTTGCAGGTTTTCTCGCGCAGCGCCGAGGCTTGGCGGCAACAGAATATTCCGTTCTGGTGTTTCGTCGACATGCAGGCCGATGGAATTGGCTGGCTACCGACGGCCGGCTGATGAAGCAGCCGGTTTCGGTACTCGTCGTCATCCATACGCCGGCACTGGATATTCTGCTGCTTGAGCGCGCCGCGCACCCCGGTTACTGGCAATCAGTGACCGGCAGTCGTGAAGGCGATGAAGCCCTTCCGGAAACCGCGCAGCGCGAAGTATCTGAGGAAACGGGCATCTGCGCCCCTGCCAACGCCTATCGCGACTGGAGACTGTCAAACCGTTTCGAAATCTTTCCCGAGTGGCGCCACCGATATGGCGATGGCGTGTCCCACAACGTCGAGCATGTCTTCAGCCTTGCAGTCAAGCCCGGCACCATCGTCAGGACAGCGCCAAACGAGCACTTAGGCTATCGCTGGTTACCTTGGCGGGAGGCAGCGGCGGCATGTTTTTCCTGGAGCAACCGCGACGCGATCCTGATGCTGCCGATGTTGGACTAATCGGCTGGCGAGGCAGAATCTGCCAGCCGCTCTTTGAGACATGTCGGACACAGGCAAGCCGACCCCGGTTCGGGAACTTGTGGCAGCGGCGGAAGGTCGGCACACCAGCAGCGCGATTCCCCCGCAGCCATGCCGCAGACGAAACTGCTGCCGCACTGCGGGCAGATCTGCTCGCCGCTCACGGCACAATCCGCCGCTGTAGCCAATAATCGAGCGAGAGCCGCCCCGGACCGTGCAGCAGCGTCACCAGCAATAGCACGCCCCACAGCAGGTGGTCCTGACGGCCGAGATCGGAGAGGTCAGCATAGGAAATCACCGCTATCAGATTCACGACCGACAAGCCGGCTGCGCCGAAACGGCCGGCCAGGCCAAGCATCAGCAGCACCGGCAACATCAACTCTCCGCCGGCCCCCAGCACCGCCGCGACGGCCGGCGGTAGCAGCGGAACGTGATATTCATATTTGAAGAGCGCCAGCGTCGAACTCCAGTCGGAAATCTTCAGCCAGCCCGAGCGCAGGAAGACGCTTGCCACATACAGGCGAATACCCAGGTCGAATAACGGCGTCAGCCAGCATTCGATCAATGCGCCGATCCTGACGGCCAGCACTACGGGAGCGCGTATTGAGGCGGCGATGTCGCTCATGAGCGCTGCCTGGATCGATCAGCCCGGCGATCCAGGCTGGCGCCGAGCAGCAACCCGGCGGTGACCAAGAGACGTAACGCGGCTCCGAGATCGAAACCGGCCTCGACCCCGCTTGCCTGGGCGGCAGCCTCAGCCAGAGTGACGCCGTGGCGCAGCCCATCGAAAAATGTCGCTTCGCCGGGAGCAAGGGCTTCGATACCCACCAATCCCTGGCGCCGCAGAATCAACAACCGGCACGGCCGCGAAAAATCGACTGTCATGTCGCCCGCATAGTCGATGGCATTGACTTGCCAGACCCGATCCAGCGGCCAGCGTGAATCGAGCCGCGCATGTGCCGGATCGCACTCAAAGCGCAGTTCGCCGTACTGTTCAGGCAGCGTCGTTGCCAGTGCCGACAAGTCGGCGGGTGGCGGATCGGCCCCGTAGTAGACGCACTGGACCAGCCATTCGAGTCGCGCCACATCGGGCAGATATGGAAGCTCGGCGGCATGGGGATAGTCGGCCAGGAAGGTCGCGAAGTTTCCGCCGAAGTCATTGAGATCGCCGCTGAAACTGGGATTACTCACCGCGTAACGTCGCGCCGCCTCGCCAAAGAACGCCGCCCCGACGATCCGCTCGACCACCGGATAGGTCGCTGCCAGGGCGCCAGTCAGGTTAGCAAAAATGCTGTCGCGATAGGCAGCGAGACGGCGCCGACCGGTTGCGGCATCTTCCTCGATGCGATCAAGGACGGCAGCTTCGGCCGCCGGATAGAGCATAGCGTCATAGAACGCCGTCTGCAGTTCACGCAGCGCAGGCATGGCGTTGCTCCGTACACTCAACGAGTCGTCGGTCGGCTTTATGCATCTCGTCCTGCAGAACGCTGAACACCGGAATATCGTTGTCCCACTCGATCAGCGTCGGCA
>CAISUK010000679.1 GCA_903888645.1 uncultured Pseudomonadota bacterium
GCTCGATGCCCGCCGCCGCCAGGTTCTGCTTGATTTTGAGGTTACGCCGCCAGCTTTGCCGCAGTACGGTGCGTCTGAGGTCGGTGATATGGGCCATAGTGGCGCCCAGGCTGTACACCACTGCCTCGATGTACTTCTTGTTGAGTCTGGCCAGCACCACTTCATCACGGCTCACGGCAAAACTTACCTGCGCGTTGTAGCCTGCGTGGGTCAAAAACTCATTGAGCCGGTCATCCTTGGGCGTGGCAGTGGCCATCACCAGGTAGTCGGCCTTGAGCCAATGGGCGAACTTGCCAAACTCGGTGCCCTTGTCCAGGCCAATGTGGGCTTCGTCCACTACCAACCCAATTTGCAAGCCCTGAACCTTGGCACGCATCACAAACGCGGCCAGCGTGCGGCTATCGTCATCACCATCGGCGTCATAGCCCTTGGTGCGCCACTGGGCACGGGCCACACCCTGCGCGGTGGACAGCAACACCATACCACCATGGGCTTCCTGGTTGCGGCCGGCATTCAGGCTGCATGGTGCCAGACTGTTGGCATTGGCGCGCAAGGCATCTTCGGTTTGCTGCACCAGAGTCACAAACGGCACAAACCAAAACCACAACACGTCGCGCTCTTCGCTGACCCGCTCCAGCACCTTGCTAATGACAAATGTCTTGCCGGACCCGGTGGGGGCGCGCAACAGACAAGGCGGCGACGGCGTGCGCAGTAAGGCGCGCGTCATGCCGCTGATCAATTCACTTTGAAAACGCTCAGGTTGCACCGCCGTGCTTTGCGCCGTGATCTGGATCGTCGTCTGAATCATGTTCATGGACGTAGGCGTCGTCGGTGTCACGGGCGTGCTCTCATTGCCGGTATTCATGCTGCCGTCCCTTGCGTATCTGTGGCCGCTGACACCACCGGGGTCTTTCCACTGGCTTGTCCTTTTAATAAGGCGTCGGTGATGGAATAAGTGTTGGCTTCCACACCGCGCTCGGCCAGCAGAGCGGCCAGTGCTTTGGGTCGCGGACAAAACACCGCCAGGCGGGCCACGCCATGGGAAGAGGGCAGGGCGGCCAATGCGTCCATGGTGTCGGGGGTCACCTGCGCGCACAGCACAGTTAGCCAATCACCGCCTTTCGCTACTATTTGAATAGCTTCCTGCGCACTAGATACGGGCGCTGAGGCTGTTTCTTTCATGGAAATTAGGGCGACAGCATGTCCTGGTGTAGCATCAAAAGCCACATCGGCCGCTTCTATTTTGTCGAGCTGCAGGTAAGCAAACTCGCCGCCCTGGGCTACGGTGTAACCCGGTTTGCCACCGTAGCCGGTCATCACACGACGCAGGCGCTCGGCACACACATCGCGGCACAAATTCTTCTCGGGCTCTTTGGTCGTGGCTTCGGTGCTGGAACACATGATGAAACGGCGCTGGCCACCATCTTCGGCGTTGAGTTCAATGACCGCCTGCCCAGTGGTGCCGCTGCCGGCAAAGAAGTCCAGCACGATGTCGTTTTGCTTGGTGGCTTGGGACAGCAGGCCTTTGATAAGGGACATGGGCTTGGGGTAGGGGAAAGCATTGAACCCAAGAATCTCATTTGCTGAATGTTCACCTGTACCGCTTCGTTGTGCACTCAACCCTACAGTGAATTCATCCAGAGTTTCGTCTTCAACCGCCCCGCGAACCCAGCTCGACACGGGCCGAACTTCACTCTGTAAGTCCGAGAGATGACGTTTGAACCAAGGGCGACCAAATCCGACTCGGCGACCAACCCAAAAATCGAGATCAGGCAGGTCTGCTGTGATTAGCGGCGTTTTAGTTTTCGGCCGGATGGGAACATCACCGCGAACGATAGCCGCCAGAAGCTCATCTTTTGTATTCCAGACCTCAATGCGCTCACTTTTTGGGTCAGGGAAAATTACCTTCCCTTCGCGTATGTATTGCTCCATTGTTTTTGCGCGCAGAGTGCTCGGATCATTCACTTTTGACTCACTAGCGAAAGCCCACACTCTGCTTGGATTGCATGGATACCAGACATCTGTCTCTGGATTTTGAATCGGGTAGTAGCCGTTTGACCTTTCCAAGTACGTATGAGATTTAGATAAATCACCTGTTTTCCAGCGACCTCTCTCGTCCTGGTCAGGGTTTTTATATTGAGAGAAATCTTTCACATCTCCGTTGAAAGAGAACCCCGCATTGCCGTAGACCAACACATGCTCATGGTCGATAGAAAGCCGCCCACCGGTTTCATCGTTGGAGCCAGAACGGGTTTTCCAGACAAAACTGCCCAACCGTCTCCCTGGAAACACCTCATCCATCAACAAACCCAAACGGTCACGGTTTTCATCGTTGATGGACACCAGAATCACGCCATCACTGGTCAGCAGCTCACGCGCCAACGTCAGTCCTCGGCGCTCAAGATTCCTGACCCACCTGTGCTCACCGAAAGCTGAC
>CAISUK010000680.1 GCA_903888645.1 uncultured Pseudomonadota bacterium
CAGGCGCGTCTGGCAAACAAGCTCACGCAGGAGAATCTGGCCGTGCAGGCCGAGGTGTCGCGCGGCACCATCAACCAACTGGAAGCCGGCGTCTATCCCGATCTGGGTGCAAAGAAGCTGCTCACCATTCTTAAGGTGCTGGGTCTTGATCTTTCCATCCGCAAGACACGCAAGGTGAAACCAGCGGAACCTGACTATCTCGAACTGGCTTGCATCTCGGCCAATGTCAGCTACAAGGAGCCGATGACCCCCGACGTTTTGGCGCAAACCTTACTGACAGGCAAGGTGCCGCCGAAACTCAGGCCGAACTTGCGCGTCGTCTACGATGAAGTGCCACCGCAGGTATTTGCCGGCATGGTGCGTCAGGTCAGTCGCTGGGGAAGCAGACCTGAACGGGTGGTGCGCCATGTCCGTGAGATAGGCGAAGCTATCGGCTGCACACGGAAGCTGGCCGTATGACGGTAGACCGCCTGCACATTTGGCAAACCCTGTTTCATCGCGCGATCGCAATCCTCGACAGTGCCTGTGCAGCTGGCATGCCCGACGACTGGAGTTTCGGCGGCGGCACGGTCTTGATGCTTGACTATCATCACCGCTTCAGCAAGGATGTGGACATCTTCGTTCCCGACCCGCAGTACTTGGGCTTTCTGACGCCACGTCTCAATGACCGGGCCGAGGTCGGAACACACGGCTACGACGAGCAAAGTAATGCACTGAAAATCTACTACGCCGAGGGCGAAGTGGATTTCGTGGCGGCAGGGCCAGTTTCCGCTTCATCCTACGCAATGCGCGATATTCTGGGGCGTCGGATTCGCGTTGAGACGCCGTTGGAGATTGTCGCCAAGAAAATCAAATTCCGCGCAGCGGACTTCAAGGCGCGTGATCTGTTCGATCTGGCCATGGTGCTGGATCGGGTCGCGGATACGCGTCCGGCACTCGTCGCATTGATTCAACGCCAGCAGTCGCTGCTACGCGAGCGTTTCGTCTCGCGGGATACCGAATTGCGCGAGGATTTTGCCGCTATCGATGTGCTTGACTACACCCCAAGTTTTGATGCTTGCTTGCAGTGTGTCGAAGACACCGCAGGCATTCGGTTGCGCTGAATGTTCAGATGAGCAGCGTCCGCTCACCGCGTTCAACAGATCGCTTCTAATAGCGCAACAGCGCATCGCGTACCTCAGACTCTAACTTGACGCTAGCCTGAGGTGGCAAGCGGTCGTTCAAGCCGACCTCAGAGCCTATGCCGCCGTTCATGGTGCAGTGCCCCGATGAGCGCAGTGGCCGATGTGCAGAAGGCGGGCGTCGGGCAGGTCGCGGAGTGCAGCGGTCGCTCCGGCAGTGGCTTCTGAAAATCGTCCTGCAGTATTCGACGAAGATTGCATGTCGCATTCATGATAATCCCCATTATCAAGAACGCCATTTTTCGGCGATAAATCCACCGCTGAAATATCAACCTACAAATGGCTTCAATATATCAATTAGTTGCGCGTCTCAGCGATGGTACATTCAAGCTCTATGAATGTTGATGGAGCATGATGGTGCTTGAGTTTCTGAGTACCGACGACATCGCACGGTTATGCAGCCTTACCCGCGAACAAGCGGAAAATCTGGTTTATAGCGGCGAACTCCAGGTCCTCGACGTGATGCCAGGCGAGAGGCGCGTACTTGCCAGTAGCCTCGTCGAATACCTTAATCGACAAGCGATGAAGAGTAGGGCAGGGGGTGTCATGTCGGACGATGATCTGACCGTGGCGCTGGCCAAGGCGATTGAGGATGACGAGGTTTTACGATGCCAACTGGCCAGCATGAGCCCCAGGTCAGGAACATTCGCGGAGATGCTCAAAAATGCCGCAACCGCAACCTCCCATGCATGCGACTCGAGTGCAGACAATGTGATTCCCTTCCCCAGCAGCGCCACTCGTCACTAAGTTACCTGCAAGTCATCTGGAGGTGCATTTCGCTTTCATGGGACCTCGA
>CAISUK010000681.1 GCA_903888645.1 uncultured Pseudomonadota bacterium
CCGTTACTGGGTATTCTGTTCCCCGTTTATGCCAAACGTGTTCCCCGAATGGCGGGGAGTTCCCCGCTTTTTTCCCAAAATCGTTCCCCGCTTTACCCCGCAGGACGGGTACGTACCCGTCCTTTACCCCCCGTCCGTACCAAGTACGCACCCCCCCGTCCGTCCCCCTCGAAATCTGGCGCAAAGGTGCGCCCGGCGCACCCCATCATCGGCGTGAGTTACAAACGTGTGCACTGTGCATGTATTCAGTCCGTGGCTTCGTTGCCAGTGCGTCCGGATCGCCTCTGCGGCCGTGGCCACGGCTTGACGCGAAAGTGTTTGTGGTGGATGATTCGCCCCTATCATTTTGATAGGTGTTTGGCGCATGGCCGGCTGGTCGAAAAGTCAGTGGCAGCGATTCATCCGACAAGCGGCGGGCGAGGCCCGCAATGTGATTTTCACGGATCACGCCTTGCTGCGGATGCGCCAGCGCCAGATTTCACGGGATGCGGCCATGGCGATCTTGCGGAAAGGTACGCTGCATCGGGAGCCGGAGCCGAATCTGCGCCGCGGCACGCTGGAATGCCGCATGGAGTACTACGTCGTCGGGCGACACCTGGCGCTGGTGGCGGCCGTCGATGCCGCGAATCCGGCCGTGGTGGTGGTCACGGCGATTGACCTGGATCGGGGGTAAGTGAGCATGATTCGCTGGGACGATATGGGGCTGAAAGATGTCTGGCTGGTCAATGGCTATGAGCGTGTGGAAACGCCCTACGGCGCCGGCCTGCGCTTTGACGACGTGGAAGGGCTGACGCGGGCGGTGTGCCTGGCCCTGGCCCGCAAGCCGGGCAAGCTCACGGGCGTGGAATTCCGCTACCTGCGCAGCGCCGGCATGGCCCTGTCGCAGGCCGGTCTGGGCAAGCTGATGGGCATCGATGCCCAATCTATTGCCCGCTGGGAAAAGTCCGGCAAGGTGCCCAAGTGGGCGAACCGCATGATACGGCTTGTGTTCGAAGCGCATGCCGATGGCAATGCAGCAATCCGCCGTGTCGTCGCCCGCATCAACGACGTCGACCGGCTCATTCACCAGCGCATCGTGCTCGAACAGTCGCCGAAGGGCTGGCAGGCGCGTGCCGGCGAAGATGCCGCGGCGCCGGCCGTCTGACCGTGTGGTTTGAACAGTGAGGCTCAAGGTTTCCTTCCTGCAGGGCAAAAATCTGAGGGCGCGGCGGCCTTCGTCATCGATTTGGGTTGGCGATTGTCGTCGCCCTGACGACGCGGAACTCCCCGTGGAGCTTGCCGAAATCATCGTCATTGAGCGGGCCTGGCGATGCCTCGTCAAAGCATCCGTGCCGCCGCTCGCAGCGGTCCGGGAAACGATCCGAAGACTGTTGATCCTTGATGATGAGAAACAAACGCGGGCTATCCAGCTCGTCGATTCCACGACCGCCGCCTATTTGGCCACTGGGGCGTTGAAGTGGCACCGACAAAGTGCCCCTGACGGGGACCTCCCCGAACGTTGGTACCACGTAGAAGATTATTCGTCTGAGGATCGACAGGAAGTATTGCACCTGGCGGTTGCTGCTGTCCCGCGCACCCTGGGGCGGCGCCGAACGGATTTACGCAATCTCGGCTTCGCAGTGCGCCTCGCCGACTACTATTGGCGCACCGAGAAAAAGCGTCCTACCGTGTGCGATGACGGTAGAGCGGGGCCATCTCCGTTTCTGAGGTTTGCCACCGATGCCTTTACTCGCGTGGATACAAAAAGACGCACGTCGGGAACCCTGATCCCGACCCTGCGGGAAGCTTTGCGGCGAGTCAAGCACGGCAACCCAGTCGCCATGCCTGATTCAGCGGGGTAGTTTTCCTATCTAGAAATTTCGTAATTCGTCGGGCAGGATGTGACACGAAACGCCATGCAGTGCAAGGCGTGACAACCGGAGTCATATCGATGTCTGAGACCACTCGCAATCCCGCTTCGCCCGAACTGCCATCGCTTGAAAGGCTGCAAACGTCTGCACGCCGTCTCGGTGTATCCGTGCGAACGTTGCGGCGGATGATCGAACGCGGCGATCTGGGTCCGCTGGTCAAGATTTCTGCCGGCGCTGTCGGGCTACCGACGCCGGCCGTTACGGCCTTCATTGAATGGCGGATCGCCAATGCGGCAACGGCTTCTCTGTTCGAGGAAATGGCGAGGAAACACGCTGCCGTAGAGGCTGAACTCTTCGATTCCGCCCTCACTGCGGAAAAGGCGGACCAGCTTCTCAGCGAGACGGTGGCCAACAACAAAGCCATGGACCGGCTTTTCAGCGAGACGGTGGCCAACAACAAAGCCATGGACCAGCTTCTCAGCGAGACGGTGGCCAGCACCAAAGCCCTGGACAAATTCTTTGACGAGACGGCTGAAAGGAATGACCGCATCGTCAATGCAGTAGCCAATATCACCAACCCGCAGCAATTTAGTTAGGAGCCATTATGTTGCTTGACATGAGTAGTATCAATGCTGTGCAAGACCTCAATTTCGAAGACGTTCCCGTTCCCGAATGGGGCGGTGAAGTACGCGTCCGCACCATGACCGGCACCGAGCGCGATGCCTGGGAAGCGTCACTGTCACCCGCCGGCGTCAAGGGTGGTCCTGACCTGGCCAACCTGCGCGCCCGGCTACTGGTGAAGTGTCTTGTCGATGCACAAGGCGGTCGCCTATACGACGACGAAGCCGTATTTCTTGGGGCAAAAAGTGCCGGGGCCCTTGAACGACTGTTCGTCGTCGCGCAACGCCTCAACGGACTTGGCACCAGTGCCGTCGAGACTGCCGAAAAAAACTGACGGGGCGGCCGTCGCGCCGCTTCGTCTTTCGCCTGGCGCTGGCCATGGGCAAGACCGTACGACAGCTCCTGGCGGAAATCGACAGTGCCGAGCTGACCGAATGGATGGCCTATGCGCAACTCGAACCGTTCGGCAGCAAGATCGACAATTTCCGCAGTGGCATGATCTGCGCGACGGTCGCCAATTACGCCGGCAAGGTGCGCGGCGACAAGGCGCCAGCCGCCATGCCGGATGACTTCATGCCGGCGCTTGATGCTTCTCCCGGCCGTCGCAGTAGCGAAGAGCCGATTCTGCTTGACGATCCGGAAGCGCAAGCGCGACTACTCAAAGCCGCCCTTTTTGGAGTGAAGTGACATGTCAGAAGCCGCGTTGGGGAAACTGGTTGTTTCGCTTGAGGCAAACATGGCCTCGTTTCAATCGGACCTTGGCCGCGCCGCCACGGTCGCCGAAGAGGCCATGGGCAAGGTTGCCCGCTCGGTCGAATTTGCCAAGAACGCCTTGGGCGGCCTGGGGGTTGCACTGAGCATCGGCGGCCTGGCTGAAATGGTCATGAAGACGGTCGAGTCCACCGCCGCCTTGAAGGAAATGGCGGCCAAGAGTGGCGCCACCGTGGAAAGTCTGTCCGCGCTGCGCAAGGTGGCCAAGGAATCCGGCACCGACATGGATGGCGTCGTGACCGGCATGCAGAAACTTGCTAGACACATGGTCGAGGCGCAGGACGGCACCGGTAAATCCGCCGATGCCTTCGCCAAGCTGGGCATCAGCGTGACAGATTCTAGCGGGCGACTGAAGGGCACCGACCAGGTGTTTTTCGAAGTTGCACAGCGCATGGCGAACTACCGCGATGGTGCAGCCAAGACTGCCTTGATGCAGGACTTGATGGGCAAGTCTGGCGCCAATCTCGGCGAGTTTCTTGAGGTTCTGGCACAGAAGCATGAGCTGGTCGCCACTCGCACTACCGAGCAGGCGGAACAGGCCAAGAAATTTCAATTGGCGATGATGCGGCTTGGTGAAGAGGTCGAACGGTTCAAGGCGAACCTGGTGCTCGGCTTGCTGCCGACGCTCGAAAAATCGATTCCGCTGTTCAAGTTGCTGACAACCCTGGCAGTCGAATTCTTCGCGGTATTTGTTGCCGGTCCCAAGGTGCTCGGGGCCTTCGTCACAGCATGGGAAGCCGTCATCGTGGTCATGCAGACAGCGCGCCTGCAGTTCGCCCTGGCATCGATGGAAGTCGCGGCCGGCACGTCGGTATGGACCATCTTCAATACGACACTGTGGGGCACCGGCCTGGCTGCGGAATTCGCTTCCGGCATGCTGGGCAAACTCAAGATCATCGGCGGTACCGTCTTCGCCGGCCTCGCCGGCTGGCAGATCGGCACCTACCTGCGTGAGCAGTTCCTTGAGGTCGATCTTGCTGGGATTGCCCTGGTGCAAGGGCTGATGAAGGCATGGGAATGGATGAAGTACGGCTGGACCGTCGCCATTGAGTCGATGAAGACGCTGTTCTATGGCTTTATTTCCGGTGTCGGTTCCGCCCTCTCGTATATTCCCGGCTTCGGTGCGGGTGCAAGCGCGCTGGCACAGATCGGCGATCGCGGTGTCGCCCGTGGCAGCTCGGCGATCGCGCTGGCCGGGGCCGATCGCAATCGAAATATCGCCGCCGATGGCGCGATCTTCAGCGACATGGCCGATGCGGCCATTGCCCGCCATCAGGCCGCCGCGCCGAAGGCCGACAAGAAGGGCACCGGGGACCCTACCGGGTCATCCAGCGAGAATGCCATCGATGTCTTGCGCAAGCAGATCGAAGGCCGCATCCAGCTCCTCGAGCGGGCCGATGCCGCTGAAAAAACCTTGCTCAGTGAGCGCCAATCAACCCTGCAGTACTACTACTCCACCGATCAAATCAGCCTGTTCGACTACTATGCCGGCCGCAAGTCGGTGCAGGATGAAGCGCTATCGCATACGCTCGACAACCTGAACAAGGAAGTTGCCGCATGGACGTCCTACCAGGCGCACTACAAGGCCGGCAGCAAGGAATATGTCGACGCGTCCAACAAGATGGCCGAGATTCGCGACAAGATCGCACTGACCGAACAGGAAGCCGCCGCAAGATCAACGCAGGATTGGCAGGCCCAGCAACAGGCAATCAAGGCCTATCTCGACAAGATCACCGATCTGCAGGCGAAGATGGCCGATCTGCGGGGCAACAAGGGCATGGCGGCCGCGATGCAGTTCGATCAATCCAACCAGGGCTTTGTGGCGCAACTACAGACGATTGCCACATCGGCGACATCGAGCGTCGACGAGATTGCCCGAGCCCACCAAGCCCTGTCGGACCTTGCCCAGCTTCGGGCCAAGGCCATCGAAGATGCCGGGACAGATTGGCAGTCCGGTCAAAGTCGGGCATTCAGGGCCTATGTCGCCCAAGCCACGGACGCCGGCGCACAGACGCAGAAGGTCTGGACTGATGCCTTCAAGGGCATGGAAGACGCCCTCGTCAATTTCGTCAAGACCGGCAAGCTCGATTTCAAGTCGCTGGCCGATTCGATCATCACCGATCTGATCCGCATTCAGATCCAGAAAAGCATTACCGGCCCGCTCGCCGCGGCGATGGAAGGCGGAAATCTCTTTTCGACGATCGGTTCCTGGTTCGGCGGCGGCAAGGCATCGGGTGGCCCGGTATCGGCGGGCACGACCTATCTTGTCGGCGAAAACGGCCCGGAAATGTTTTCGCCGATGACCTCCGGAAACATCATCCCCAATAACGCCATGGGCGGCGGTGTGGTGGTCAATATCATCGAATCCCCAGGCAACGGTGGACAGGTGCAGCAATCGAACCAGGGCGGTGTCAATGTTATTGACATCATGGTCGAGAAAGTCAAAGGCGCGATCGGCGCCGATATCGGCAACGGCGGCAGCCTGGCCAACCTGATCCAGCGGCGCTATGGACTATCGCCCGCCATGGGTGCGGTGCGCTGAGATGACCATTCTCTTTCCCTCGACCTTGCCGGCGGCGCTCCTCGATGGTTATTCATTTGCGCCGGAGAGCACGACCATCAATACCGACATGGATAGTGGCCCGCAAGGGGCGCGTAATCTATGAACAATGCCAAACAACTAGCCCAGATTCGCTCGATCATCGAACCATTCCGCAACTAGGTGATTGCGGAGCAACGCGCCGCGTTCGCTGCCCTGCTCAAGAACGCCGACGAACTGAAGGGCATCCTCGTCGCCCTGGGCAAGGAAGTCGACACCCTGAAAGCACGCATGGCCGCGCTGGAGTCAAGCAACGCGGAGAATTAGGGGCCGCATCATGCGGCCGTGCTTCTGGTCATTTGTGGAATGCATACCGCCTGGCCGCTGCTATCAGGCCGCGTCCAGGTGAGCGAGCGGCATATGGTTGATGGCCAGCCGATGAATGTCGGCGCGCTGCGAGGCGTGTTGAACATCGATGCCGACCAGTGCCCCGGCCGCGTCATAGTCAAGCACCACGCCGTCGGCTACCTCGTCGGAATCGACCGAAGGCCGCTCTACCAGGTGAATGTAAAGCGAGTCCGTTGCCGCGTCATAGTCGAGTTTCATGGCTTGAATCTCCTGTCGGGGAACGCATTATGCAGCGTAGCGCCATCCGGCAACGTCACGACCCGCAGATAGCGGCCAAGGGCATCGATCCATATCCAGTGTCGGATGCGCCCGTCGTCGGCTTGAACCTCTCGCCTGATCGGGTTCCGTAACGCCTCGATACACCATTCCATGCGGATGTAGGGTCGCTTTTCCAAAACGTCGTTGCGAAAATAGTCTGTCATCGGCTGCATGCGGCCGATTGTATGCCCCTTGACGCCCACCCGAGCACGGCGGATACTTCCCCCCGTCGCCGAGAAAAAGGCGACACGGGTTTGACAGCCCGGAATACACAGGCGGACGGCCGCCTCCCAGCGGTTTTTTTACGTCCGCAGCACGGCAAGCCCTCCATGGGCGGGCCGTGCGGGAGGGCTGCGGCCCTGCCGGTTCCTGTGTTCCGGTCTGTCAACCCGCACGGTTCCGCCCACCCCGATTGACAGCGGGGCAAGCGGAAATGACAACCGCAACACAGGAGAATTGACCATGCTGCAATCCGCTTACGCCCGCATGCTGACGATGTTTCGCATGCTGGCGCTGTTTCCTGAAACCTGCATCGAACCCCCCTTGCGCCGCGATCGCCACGGCTTTGCCCGCGTCTCGCTATCGCACCAGGGGAAAACCATCACTGTGCCCGCGCATCGCCTGGCCTATGGGCTGTTCGTCGCCTCGCCCAAGCCGGGCACGCCGGTGCGCCATTCCTGCGGCAATCCGGCCTGCATCAACCCGCGTCATTTGTTCGCCAGTGCGGCGGTCGTCGTCTCGCCGGCGCCGACCCTTGGCAAGGGGGTGCGCCATGGCTGAGAAAATCCCCTTGGCAACCGTTCGCACGGATCACGCCGCCACGATGGCGCAAGCGGCGGCGGCCCTGATCGCCTGCGGACGCGATGTCGCGGCGCGGCTTGAACAGGCGGCCGAAATGTTTGCCTTGCTACCGCAGTGCGCCGACGAAGCGCCGGCCCTGGCCACGCCCGAACCCCGGCGCTTTGTCACCATCGCCGAATGCGCCGCGATCCGGCCGTTCTCGGCACAGGCCCTGCGGGACATGCGCTTCAAGGCATTCGACCGCAAGAACAGCCGCGGTGATGTCATCCCCGGCAACGGCACCGGCCCGGCAGGCGTGTGGATCCAGCTCGGTGCCAAGGTGCTCATCGATCTGCCGGCCTTCGATGCCTGGCTGGAATCGCACAAGACGACGGCGCAAGCCGGGAAAGGATGGATGCAATGAGCACCAGCGGATTTGACCCGATGCCAAAGGACGATGCCGTCGCCTACTTTGGGTGCTGCTCTGATCACTTCGGCGAACTGGCGGCCCTGTTCGACGTGATAGTCCGGCGCACCCATGAAGATGAGGAGATTCACAAGCTGGCCAGACTGGGTAAGAACGCTGCGAGCGATTCCGAAAACACGGCCGATGCCTGGCGCGAGCAGCTGGACAAGGGAGGGTTTCGGCAATGAGCCCTCATATCCTGCAGATCGAGGCCGGTTTGACTGAACTCTACTATGCATGCGTGTGTCTTGATAATCTGATCGGCAACAACGGGACGCCCGAATGCTCCGCCGTCCTGGCTTTGATTCAGAAGGCTGGGGGACTCCTCGAAACCGCCTTGCGCGATGCCGCGATTCTTAAAGGCCCCGCGGTAGTTGGAATGGCGGAGAACTGGCTGCGCATCGGGGCGGATATGGATGGGGGTGAAGCATGAGCGCCCCTGCCGAGTTCAAGTCCCCGCACGATCAAAGTTCGGCTACGGCCATCGTTGTGCCGCACGAATTGACCGTCATCCTCAATCCGTACGGTCTCTCCTTCTCAGAATTCGTCGGCAGTCGCGCTATGCTTGAAGCTGAAGTAATCATTCCTGACGGCACCAATTGGCCCAAAGGCTATGACGAATTGTGCTGGCAGGACGGGAAGTTCAACTACCGTCTTCGGCGCCAGCGCCCCGAAGGGGCCAAAGGCCCGCGTCGATACTTCGCTGAGTTCGACTGGTGGTGTCTGCAATGGCAACGTATCCACACTCCCACGTCGGTGTCACCTTCCATCGCGCTCAAGCAAAAAGCGCTCGCGGACGAACTCTATAGTCTGAGCGCCGAAGGTCAGGAGCAATGGAGCCGGAACTACAAGCGCTACCTGACTACGGTTAATGACGAGAAGTTCCAGGCATTCAAAGCCCTTGTTCCTGGCTTGATTCGACCGAAGCGCGGCCGGCGATCCGGGCACTTGGCCAAGCGTAGCGACCAATCATGAGCGCCACGCGGCAAACGCTCCCCGATGGTTGGCGTTTGCCGCGTTTTTGTTGGGTCAATCTATCCTCCATTCCGTTTGGTGCGCTACCATGCCGACTGTGTTGACGAAATTGACGCTCTTCACGTGTTCGTATCGACCTGCATCCCATGCCGCTGATGCGAGTGCACCACGAGATTCGATGGTGCGATTTTGGTGCACTGGCAGAAAAATAAGGGCAGTTATCCACAAAACCTAGCAATTAGAATAATATTGGAACTCGTTGATTGTTATATTGTTTGTCTCGCTTGGCTTTTGTAGGTATCTGATTTAATGGGATTTTGATTCCGGCATGCGAAGGTTCGAATCCTTCCTCCCCAGCCCTTGAATACAGGGGCTTCCCCGAAAGTAACTGCTAACATTTTTCCGCGTTCGACGGATGTGCAAGCGCCATGTAGGGTTTTCGCTCAGCCCATCGTATTCTCACGCGAAATGCGCTGCGCATTGCGGCAAGTTCAATGGCCGCCAAGAATCGGTGCTTGCAATTTCTCTGTTCATAAAATAGATCGAAGTGACGAACTGTGGAAAACGCGAGAGAATGCCATCTGCGTTAATTGGGAGAACATCGATGAGTCCAGCTGTCGAAGATATTTTTGCTCGGGCGGAGCACCTGCCTGAGATTCCACATGTCATGCAAGAGGTGATTGCCAGTTTGCGCAACGAGGATGTCGCCATTGCCGAGTTAGCGGCGATTGTCGGCAACGATCAGGTTATTTCGGCCAAGGTGTTGCGCCTCGCCAACTCAAGCTATTACGGTATCGGACGCAAGGTGGGGAGTATCCGCGACGCCGTAACGCTGATTGGTCTCAATGCGTTTCGCAACCTCGTTCTGGCCAGTTCGCTGGTCAGCGTCTTTACCAAAGTCGAGGGATTCGATCTGCCTTCCTTCTGGCGCCACAATATGCTGGTGGCGAATTTGGCAGACGTCATCGGGCGCGATCTACGCTTGTCCCGAGACACACTTTTCTCGGCGGGCTTGATGCACAGTATCGGCCAACTGCTGATTTATATTTCTTTCCCCGAGTCTGCCAAAAGCATAATCGAGGCATGCAAGGGAATTAGCCCTCGCGAGCAGCGCGCCATCGAGCAGAACCAGCTCGGCATGGATCACTTCGAGGTGGGAATGGAACTGGCCAAGCGGTGGAATTTCCCCGAGAGCCTCCAGTCGATCATCGGTCATTACGATGCGCCCGCCGATGACGATCTTCCCGCGCAAGTGATATTGGCTGCGGTGATCATTGCCAAGGGCATTCAGTCAGGCACCATGCTGATGGAAATAACGGCCCAGTTGCCGCCAGACATCGCCAGTCATTTGCATCTGGACGAGGATTGGCTCGAGGAAGAGGGCGAAGTCTTCGATCTCCTGCTTGATGAGTCGGCGTCGCATTTGTAATCCACTTCCCCGGCCGCGGTTAAGAAAAACTTGCTGTGAACCTTGGCCTATAATCCGCCGATGCCAGCGAATCTGTTGATCCCTGCTCTGGTCGGTAGCCTGATCGATGTCATGCAGCCGAGCGTACCAGCGCCGCAGCCTGGTCAGACGACGATGCTGGCACCGGCGGCTGTTTCTCGGCCCATTGCCGCAGCCGCAACAAAAGGCCAAATGACGCCAGGTGCGGCGGGAACAATCCGGATCGACGGCAAGGCCATGACGCTCTCGGTTGCCGCCCAGATCCGCAACGAAAATAACCTGATCGTGCAACCCAGCGCGCTGCAGCAGCCAGCCACGGTGCGCTACTTGACCGACGCTTCCGGTGCGGTCTTTCGTGTCTGGATACTCACCGCTGCCGAAGCGGCTGCACCTGATCGCAAGAACTGACCCCGCAATGACAAAGAAGTTGTTCATCCGCACCTTCGGGTGCCAGATGAACGAGTACG
>CAISUK010000682.1 GCA_903888645.1 uncultured Pseudomonadota bacterium
CACCGAAGATCACCGATACCTACAACGGCGATTTCAACACGCTGAAGAACAACCTCAATACCGCCGTTGATTCGATCAATGCTTTGGTGGGGGACGCCAACCTGCTGGCCAAGGCCGCCGTCGAAGGCAAGCTGGCCACCCGGGCCGATGCCGCCAAGCATCAGGGCGACTTCCAGAAGATCGTCGCCGGCGTCAATCAAACGCTGGATGCCGTCATCGGGCCGCTCAACGTCGCTGCCGGTTACGTCGACCGCATCTCCAAGGGCGACATCCCACCGAAGATCACCGATACCTACAACGGCGATTTCAACACCCTCAAGAACAACCTCAACCAGGCCATCAGCGCCATCAACGCCCTGGTCGCCGACGCTGTCCTGCTGTCAAAGGCCGCCGTCGAAGGCAAGCTGGCTACCCGTGCCGATGCCGCCAAGCATCAGGGTGACTTCCAGAAGATCGTCACTGGTGTCAATCAAACCCTGGATGCCGTCATCGGTCCGCTGAACGTGGCTGCCGGTTACGTCGACCGGATCTCGAAAGGCGATATCCCACCCAGGATCACCGATACCTACAACGGTGACTTCAACACCCTCAAGAACAACCTCAACCAGGCCATCAGCGCCATCAATGCCCTGGTCGCCGATGCCATTCTGCTCGCCCAGGCGGCCGTCGCCGGCAAGCTGGAAACCCGCGCCGATGCCGGAAAGCATCAGGGCGACTTCCAGAAGATCGTCGCCGGGGTCAATCAGACGCTGGATGCGGTGATCGGTCCGATCAACGATGTGCAACGGGTCATGGGGGCGATGGCCAATGGCGACATGACCGAGACCGTGACGCAGAATTACCAGGGCGATTTCGACGTGCTCAAGCAGGCGATCAATACCACGGTGGCCAAGCTGACCGACACCATCGGCCAGATCAACTCGGCGGCCGAGGCTCTGAACAATGCTGCTGGCCAGGTTTCGGCGACGGCGCAGTCGCTGTCGCAGTCGTCCTCGGAGCAGGCGGCCTCGGTGGAAGAGACCACCGCCAGCATCGAAGAGATGACGGCCAGCATCACCCAGAACACCGAGAACGCCAAGGTGACGGACAACATGGCTTCGAAGTCTTCGGTGGAAGCGACCCAGGGCGGTGCGGCGGTCAAGGAAACTGTGCAGGCGATGAAGTCGATCGCCGGCAAGATCGGCATCATCGACGACATTGCCTACCAGACCAATCTGCTGGCGCTCAATGCGGCCATTGAAGCGGCCCGGGCCGGCGAGCACGGCAAGGGCTTCGCGGTGGTCGCCGCAGAAGTGCGCAAACTCGCCGAGCGCAGCCAGGTGGCGGCGCAGGAGATCGGCGAATTGGCATCGAGCAGTGTTGGCATGGCGGAAAAAGCCGGCAAACTGCTCGACGAGATGGTGCCGTCGATCAAGAAGACCTCGGATCTGGTCCAGGAGATAGCGGCGGCCTCACAGGAGCAATCGACCGGTGTCGGCCAGATCAATGGTGCCATGGGTCAGCTCAACAAGGCCACGCAGCAGAACGCCTCGGCCTCCGAGGAGTTGGCTGCCACGGCTGAAGAGATGGGCGGCCAAGCCGGGCAGCTACAGGAACTGATGTCCTTCTTCCACGTTGGCGACGGGGGCCGGGGGAACGCCCGCGGCAATACCCGAACGGCACGGCCGACAGCGGCCAGACCGGCGCGAAGCGCTTCCCCCACTGCGGCCTCACCGGCACACAGCGCGTCCGAGGCCAACGACTTCGAACGCTTTTGAACGGAGACAGCCATGAGCGAGATCGTCACTCAGTACGCATCGAAAGGCAGTCCGCAATCGGCACTGAAAACAGTTGCTGCTGTGGAAGCTCCGCAGCAGTATCTAACCTTTCTGCTCGGCGGCGAGATGTTCGCGCTGGCCATCCTCAACGTCAAGGAGATCATCGAATATTGCAATCTGACGGAAATCCCGATGATGCCAAGATTCATGCGCGGGGTCATCAACCTGCGCGGGTCGGTGGTGCCGGTGATCGATTCGTCGGCACGCTTCGGCGGTGTCGAGTCCGTCGTCTCCCGTCGTACCTGCAATGTCATCGTCGAAATCAAAGGTGGCGAGGAGGGTGACGAGAGCGGCAGCGAGAGTCACGACATCGGCATCATCGTCGATTCGGTTTCCGAAGTCCTGGAAATTCACCACAGCGATATCGAACCGGCACCCTCGTTCGGCGCCAAGATCCGCGCCGACTTCATCGCCGGCATGGGCAAGGTGGGCGGCAAGTTCGTCATCATCCTGAATATTGATCGGGTACTGTCTGTCGATGAACTTGCCCAGTTGAATCGCGCACATGGCGAAGGAGCGCCAAGTCTGCCCAACGAGGCTGGTGCGCATTGACAAAGGCGGCGAGCTGAGCGGAGCAAATGACGATAGCGGCGCCCGAGTAGCTTGCCTGCGGTCTCTTGCGATCGAAAATCGATGAGCCGGGCAGACGCTGGTGCCGCTGCACAAAGGGGGGGCGGGTATTGTGGTTGTTGAAGCGGTGTCGAGCAAAGATCTCAAGACTGGCGTGGTCGAACTGGACGAGCAGCATGAGGCGCTTTTCCGTTGCGTGAAAGGCATCGAGCAAGCTGCGCAAAACCACACGCAGCTGCTCACCATCCATGCCATCAGCCAACTGAGACTTTACGTGCGGGAGCACTTCTCTGCTGAGGAGCGCTTGATGCGGCTTTGTGGTTATCCTCGCCTGGAAGAGCACATTGCCCAACACAGGCGCTTCACGATGCGGCTGTATGACCTGATGATGGCCAATACCCGTCAGGACAACGCTGTCGAGATGGTGGCATTCTTGACGGAATGGCTGTCCGATCACGTAGCGCATACCGATATGGATTACGTGCCATACCTCAAGAATCTTCAAAGCGCCGGGCACGTATGAGCGCAAGCTTTCATGAACAGACCTTTCCGGCAGTCGAATCCCGACAATCCATGAACGCCATGCAGGCCAACGTCCTCTGCGAACTCGTCGATCGCTTCGACGCCCATTACGGCGAACAGATTTGCCGCTTCTACGCGCAGCAGCACACCAATAGCCGTTCCCCACCAACAGACAATCCCGACGACTCGACGTTCTGACGACAACCTGAGCAGCTCCCTCATCGACAACGCCGGCTTCATGCCGGCGTTGCGCTTTCTTCATGACACAAATACGACCATCACCCTACGCGAAAATCGCGCCATCAAATCACGTGACCACACTCACCCTTGCGCTTGCAGAAGGCGGTCAGCGAGGACGGCCGTGAAGTGAGACTGTATTGCCACTCCGCGGGGTGGGAGGCCAAAGAGACGGCAATGGTGACGCGCTTCAGTGCCGCGTTCGAGGCGGGATTGCAGAAGATCGCCGATGGGCTGACGAAGCCGCGGTCAGAGAAGCGCCACGCCAAACTGCTGGAACGGATTGGCCGACTCAGGGAGAAGAGTCATGGCGTCAGCCAGCACTATACGGTGCCCTCGGTGCCTTTTATCGCCGTCTGTGTGCCCGCATGGACAAGCCGCGTGCCAACACCGCCGTTGCCCACAAGCTTGCCCGCATGGTCTACTTCATGGTCAGGCGCGGCGACAGCAGCGTGTAGCGATCCTTGGCGCCTTTCCCCTGGCGGACCTTGATGCACATCCGATCGGCGGCGCTCTCGATATCGGTGACTTGCAAGGCGCAGACTTCGGAGACACGCAGACCAGCGGCGTAGGTGGTCATCAGCAGCGTGCGCGCGCAGGGATTGCGTGGCGCCGATCAGCCGCGCGACCTCGTCGCGCGAGAGAACTTGCGGCAGCCGTTTGGGCACCTTGGCCATGGGGATGTCGAAGCGCGCGTTCGGCCTCTTGAGCACGCACTCGTAGAGAAAGCGCAAGGCGCAGGCCGCTTGATTGACGCTGGCGTAGGCGAGCTTCTTCTCGGTGATCAGATGCAGCAGGTAGCCGTCGCTGGCGCTCGACTCCACAACCCGGTGCAACAGGGCATAGGCCACGCGCCATTGTTGATGACCAATCTGGAGCGTGACCGTCTTGTCATTAAGGCGCAGGATCTTCCCGCTGCGTTGCTGCTGTTCGCGATCGACAAAGCCGACGACATCGCCGATGGCAACCGACTGCCGGCTCAGCCCCTGCTTGGGTTGCTCACGGATTTCGACATCCGCGCCGTCCAGATTGATCGCGGAGTAGGAGATCAGCCAACGCTTCTGGGTTTCCAGATTGAGGACGACGGCCTGCTTGCGGCGCATTTCCAGCAACTGGCCCTTGAAGGAACGATTCGCCTGCGGGTCGAAATACTCAACTGCCTGACCGACACGCAACCTTGCCTGCACGGCGGCCATCCAACCTGGCTGATCCAGAGCCCGATCGATAGCGGCGCGCAGGCGGAACAAATCGAATGCGGAGGCTTGGTTGAGGGAGGAAAAGATGTGGGTGTAGTTCACGGAGGGCAACGATTGGTTATTGCAGACGAAAGGTTCAGGAGGTCTCAGTGTTTCAGGCGTGATAATATAGATCATGTCTGAGCGAAAAATCATTGATGAGACATTTTCCATATCCCGGAAACGGGGCAATGGTTTGCTGAGGCGCGAGGTATGGGTGGATCGTCAAGGTCATGTCGTTCGGTACAACCTGGCGTATATCAACCACACGATTCACTCAGGCGATAACGGTCGAGTCGTTGGTTATGACAATGCGCACGGTTTTCACCATCGGCACTATATGGGCAAGGTTGAAGAAGTCGAATTTAATGGGTTTGAGGATGTCGAAGCTCGGTTCGAGCAAGACTGGATCGCCTTAGGAGACAGGAAATGAAGACAGTCATCAAGACAGGAAGCGTAGAGGGCTTCTTCAAACGGGGCCGTGAAGTTGCTCGCCTCGCCGACAGGCAGAAGCCGATTCCAGCAGAACGCGTTATTGCCTATGAGGATCCAGAAGATCTCGCCCGTATTTTGACAACGGCGAAGATCGCGCTCTTTCGTGCAATCAAAGAACAATCCGGATCGATTACCGACATTGCGACACGACTCAAGCGTGACCGCAGCGCCGTCAAGCGCGACATTGACGAGTTGGAGCAGGCGGGACTGGTCAGTATTGAGGAGAAACTGCATCCCGGACACGGTCGTCTGAAAGAGGTAAGAGCAGCGGCCAACCGCGTTGTCTTGGAGGCCGTTTTTGCCTGATTAAATTCAGCCGATTTCCGATACCATGATGGCGCTCAATACACAGGGTTTGCAGCCTACTACGCCAAAGCCATTGTTGTTTGGCAACGACAGGCAATGACAGGCAACGCCAAGCAGACCTCTGGAAATGGTACTTTTCATGGTATTACCGCACTCGACAAAAATAATTGCTAAGGAAAGCAAGCCAATGGAAGGCTTGTTAACTATAGAGTGGGGATAAATTATCATCATTTCAAGTCGTCTCACGCCGTCCTAACGCTGGTGCCGGCCGGCCGCGACGGTCACGGCGCCACCTGGAAGGTGGCGTAAGCGCCTGGGATCTAGCCATCAGCGTTACGCCGTAACGTGCCTTACAGAGCCAGCGCTTCGCTCAGACGATGGTTTCCCTGCCAATAGAGGATGACCGCCGCCAGGTAGATGCGCAGCGGCAGCTTGTGAAACGCGAAGATCGTCCCCGACGTCACGGAGAAATCCTCACGGCACGCGATGCAGCGCCAGAGCTTGCGACTGGCCTTGAAGTAGTGCCGATGCACGGTGCCGCAATGCGGGCACACCACTTCCTCGCCATCCCCCCAGCGCAGGTGCCGGAACAGAACGAAGGCGACATCGTCACTCATGCCGGCGCCCTGAAGAACAGACAGCGTGCGGGCTTGCGCGGAAAGAAGGAAATGGATCGACATGACTGGCTCACGTGTTGGTTAGTGTGAGTCAGTCTACGAAACATCAGGCTCACCAAGTGAGCCACACCAACTAAGGAAGCCTAGACCGGAGAATCAGCACTCATAAATCGCTGATTTACCTTGGGGTAGCTGCTACATAATGCCGGCTTTCTCGATATAGACTCGACGCGAGGGTTGCGCACGATAGGCACCCGTGTGAATCTCCCGGTGCAACTCATGCACCCTCGTGTAGAGAACACTCTCGTACTCCCTCCACGACATACCATCCACTCCAGCCGCCGCATCCTTCTTCAGATCGTAGAAACTCTCGACCAGCAGCGACGGCGTGATATGGTGAAGTAGCGCCGTGAATTTCATCCGCCGATCCCCTCGGGCGGCGTTGCGTATGCCTTCAAGCCCCATCGATGCAGCTTCCCGGCTCTGAGTCCGGACCGCAGAAGGCTCTCCAGCATTCCCCTTGGTTACGTCCCTTTCCTCCACCGCCTCCGCAGGCGCGCCATCGCTCTGTTCCGCTAGGCTTCCTTTGTTCGGCAGTTTCTCAGGTCTTATTGACGTATCCGACTTCTCGACGGCGTTGATGGCTGGATTACGGTCTTTGACCTTCCCTGCCCCGCCCGCCACTTTCACGGGCACCATCGAGATCTCCCAGCTTCCGCGCGGATTGCTTCCCGACATGCACAGGGTCTCTGACCGCGTGGGACCAGAACTTGACTTGCGATTAGCGCCAAGCTCCGTATTGCCTTCCGGGAAATAGGACTCCGTCGGCATCCCAATTTTGTGATTTCGCGGCTCAATGGCTGGCCTGTCGGTGCCCCTGTCAACGCTTCGCCATACACCTCGCGATGTAGAACGCATGACTCGGGGTCAGAGTGATTCGCCACATCTTCTCCGTATTGAACTTTCATCAACAACAATCTGCCGGCTTGCGCTGGCGCACCCTATTTTCCTCACTTGCCCATTCCCAAGTCAGCGGGAACCGTGATTTGATACGGGTTTGCGGCGGATAGGGAGGGTCACCCGATGGGTGAAGCGGAATTTGAGCCAAACGTCATGGTGGCGGCAGGACAGAGCGCGCTGGCCGAGCAGTCGGCAATGGTCGCGCAGGAGATGCGCCTGAGCACGCCCGGGGGGCGCTACCAAGTGAGCTGGGACGACACCGGTAGCGCCACGGCGCTGGGCCAGTTGCCCTTCTTTGCTGAATTTCTCGACGTCTCCGGCGTGTTTGAGCGCTGGGTGACGAACTGCCCGATGGCCTACACCAGCCCGAATGCGCCGGACCGCAAAGATGTACTGGGCACTTGGCTCCTGTCGATCCTCGATGGCCAATGGCGCTACGCCCACATCACCGGCCTGCGCGGTGACAGCGTTGCTCCGGGCATTTTGGGCATGAACAAGATCGTCAGCGACGAAAGCCTGCGGCGCGGACTCAAACACTTGGCGCCGGCACTGGATCGCGGACCCGAGACCGAACGTCCTGCCCGGGAAGCCCAACTGGCCAAGACCACCACCTGGATGGACCAAGCCTTGATGGAGAGCGTACCCGACGTTAATTGCCAGCGTCCTTCATAAATTTGTGTCTGGGCGTCTTGTAGAGCCATCGTCGAGTCTAACCTCACGTTCAAGTGGGACGCGCCAAAAGCGTCGCTCCCCTTAACTTAACATTGACGCTGTAGAAAAACCCATTTCCACGCGACTTTTAAGCACCGTTTTTCCCGCCTAAAACGTTTCCTCTTAGCCGAGAGTCGAACAACGTTTGTCAGCTTTTTTTTGCGCCTACAAATTAATTGATTCGACAGCTGCAATTATTTGAAGCGATTCCGGGGTTAAGTAACCTCTCCTGCCACATAAAACCACTTTTCATTCTCCTGAACAAATTGGCTGATTTCGTGCATCAGATGCGCTTTTCCATTGATTTTATATTTCGCGACAAATTCAACCGTGGCAGCACTTTCATTTTGCTGTTCGTAGCGTTTAACTTCCAACCCGATCCATTTGGTTAACGGCTCTTGAGCGAGTTCTAAACCTGAAGGTCTGGTGGATGGATGCCAAGTGGCCAACAAGTAATCTTCCCGCAAAAGTGTGTAGGCGGTATAGCGAGAGCGCATTAAAGCTTCTGCATTGGGAGCAGATTGATTCCTATCCAAGTAAAGAGCGCAACAGTCATTGAAGTTGACGCCTTTTCCGCATGGACACAAGTTAATATTTTTTTTCATCTTACTCAGCCGGTCTGTCCCGCTACTAAAGCACAAGCCTCAGCTTTGCCACAATGGCGGCTCATCCATCAAGGCTATCTGTTCACGTAATTCCAGAATGCGATTTTGCCAATAGATCTGCGTGTTAAACCAGGGGAATGCCTGCTTAAAAGCCGCGTCGTCCCAACGCCTTGCCAGCCAGGCGGAATAATGAATAAGGCGCAGTGTTCGCAATGCTTCGATGAGATGCAGTTCACGCGGATCAAATTCGAAGAAGTCTTCATAACCCGCAAGTACGTCGCCCATTTGTCGCACACGGTCTTCACGCTCGCCGGAAAGCAGCATCCACAAATCTTGTACTGCGGGTCCCATGCGACTGTCATCAAAATCTACAAAATGCGGACCGTCATCTGTCCACAGTACATTTCCAGCGTGACAATCCCCATGCAGACGCAATATTTTTGTATCCCCTGCACGATCAAAACTGTGGCGCACTCCATCCAGTGCTTGCTGCACAACGCTACGATAAGCTGCGTCAATGTCTTTTGGAATAAACCCGTTTCCCAACAAATAATCGCGCGATTCAAGTCCAAAAGTTAGAATATTTAAGATAGGCCGCTGTTCGAAATTTTTGATTGCTCCGACTGCATGAATACGCCCCAGAAAACGTCCCAACCATTCCAGTGTTTCGCGATTTTCCAATTCGGGTGCGCGACCGCCATGTTTGGGAAAAACTGAAAATCGGAATCCATCAAAGTAATGCAGGGTTTTACCATTGATGGTTGAAGCCGGAACAACGGGTATCTCAAGTTCGACCAATTCCTGCACAAAAGTATGCTCTTCCAGAATGGCTTCATCAGTCCAACGGGCAGGACGGTAAAACTTTGCCACCAGCGGAGAACCCTCATCTATCCCGACTTGATAAACGCGATTTTCGTAACTGTTGAGCGCAAGCAGCCGGCCATCGCAACGCAAACCTATGCTCTCCAGTGCGTTTAGCACGCAATCGGGAGTAAGTGACGCAAATGAGTGCCCATTATTGGTTTCCATAGAAGCAAGCATACTGCCATTCCCC
>CAISUK010000683.1 GCA_903888645.1 uncultured Pseudomonadota bacterium
CGCCGTGCATCGCCATTGGCTGGCCGCCGCCTACGGCGACTTCGTCAATTCGGATGCGCTGACCGAAAAAGTCTTCAAGGTATTCCATATGCACGAGCCGAGCACTGTCTTCGTGCCGCTTTCCGAGGTTTTCCACTGAGGCTATCGTGAAAACGCGTTGGGATTATGGCGATGCCGTGCGCGTCGTGCGCAATGTGCGCAACGACGGCACCTTTCCCGGCACCGAGGTCGGCGAACTGCTGATCCACCGCGGCAGCGTCGGCCATGTCATCAACGTCGGCACCTTCCTGGTCGATCAGATCATCTACTCGGTGCATTTTGTCGATGTCGATCGCATCATCGGCTGCCGCGAGGAAGAGCTGATCGGTGCCGATGAACCATGGGTGCCTTCGCAGTTTGAATCGCGCCAGCGTGTCACCACCCGCATCGCCCTGGGCAAGGGCGATGAAGTTCTGGTGCCGGTCGGCGCGCTCGGCGAAATCCTCAAGGTGTTGCGCGACGCGCCGGGCGGCGTCGCCTACCATGTCCATTTCGATTGCCTCAAGGGCCGCTTGCTGCAGGTTCCGGAAAGCGCCCTGCAGCCGCTGGCGGAGATGGTAAATGCCTGACTGCAACCCCTATCTGATCCTCAAGCTGTCACAAGAGCTTTTCAAGAAGTCGCCGGACGCGCTGGATGACGGCGAACGGCAGCGCGTCACCACCGTGGCCAGCCGTCAGGCGCAGATAGAACAACGCATTCTCGCTACCGACGAGGCCATGCGCGTCATGTTGCCGGACGACTCGCTGGCCAAGAGCCTCGAAGAGATTCGCCAGCGCTACCCGAGCGAAGAAGAATTCCAGAGCGATCTTGAGCGACATCGCCTCAATCAGGCGGATTTGCATGATGCCCTGCGCCGCGAGCTGACCGTAGAGGCCGTACTCGAGCGCGTTGCCAGTCGCTCGGCCAAAGTCAGCGATACCGATATCGAAATCTTCTATCTGACCAACAGCGAGCGCTTTCGCCGGCCCGAAACGCGGCGCCTGAGCCAGATCCTCGTCACCGTCAATGAGCAGCTTGCCGGCAGCGAACGGCCGGCGGCATTGGCAAAGATCGAATCCATCCGGGCCCGACTGCTCAAGTCGCCGGAGCGCTTCGCCGAGCAGGCAGTCAAGCATTCCGAATGTCCGACGGCAATGAACGGCGGCAGCCTGGGCGAAGTGCCAAGGGGCAAGCTCTATGCCGAACTGGAGCCGGTCGCCTTCGCCCTGGATGCCAATCAAATTTCAACCGTGGCCGAATCGCCGCTCGGTTTTCATCTGCTGCGTTGCGACGCGATCAGCCTTGAGCAGATCCTGCCGCTCGGCGAAGTTCGCGAGCGCATCCGCACCCACCTCGATGAATCGCGGCGGAAAATATGCCAGAAGGCCTGGATCAGTCAGTTGTTCAAGAACACGTAGGGCATCTCAAGGGCAGTTCAGCCGAACGCAACAGATGACTGCCTTTGCCATATTCCGCCGAATGACGCTGGTCGCCGCGGCCATGCCTCGCTGCCGGGCCGATGACGCTAATGGCCGTGCTTGGCATGCGCCTTTGGGAGTGGCGCCCTGACAGCAGCCGGCTCCGGGTAGCGAATCACCACGATCTCTTCGTCGGGCTCAAACCAGAACTCCCCGTGCGGCCCTTTCAGATTGCCCGTGATCAACAGGATGAGGCCATCCTCGACGCGCACTTCGGTAACGGTTTCCCAGGCGAAGGTCGGATGGTCGTTGGTTCCGGTCCCGCTGTAGATGTGGTCGTTAATCCGTACCGCCGACGCGGCCACGGCAATCTTGTTTGTCATGATCAATTCTCCGCCGCAGCTGGTTCCCCATGGATAGACTGATGAACTGCCGCAATTTCCCTATTCAATTTGGTTTATTCAGGTTCGATGCGTTCGCCAAGCAACTCGCACAGCTGCCGACCAGTCTCTCCAACCAGCCGCAGCCTGGCAACAATGAATTGCGCGATTTCGGCTTTCACTGCTTTCGTTGCATCGTCGCCGATCTGCCTGTCCAGTTCGTCGTCCACGTGATCGAGAAACACCAGCAGATCGGCAAGCGAGGCAGCTTCATCCTTTAGTTCTTGAAGCAACTTTATGCTTTCCGAAGCCTTGTCATCGCATTCCTCGATCTGCACCTCGTAGTCTTCGACCAGAGGGATGGCCTGATACCGCAGCCACTTGACGAACGGCACGGCGAAGCTGAAATCTTCGAGAACCGCGCAGGCATTGGTCGCGGCGTCGAGAAAATTCTCGACCGCCTGACTCACCCTTTGCAAACGCAGCCCTGCTTGCTCTGCCATGGCCAGGTTACCGGATATTCAATATGGCTGTCGGGGCAGGCTCGCGCCTGTCATGGGGTGGCCGGGGCGACTGGGGCTGCCGCAGCAGCCGGGGCGGCGGGCTTGGCAGCGGCGGCCCGTTCCTTGGCGCGCGCTTTCATGCGCTCGTTATGCTCTTTACGCACCCTGTCTTTTTCCTCGGCCGTTTTCGCGTTGTGCTTCTTCGCCCGATACTCGTCACGCTCCTGCCGGGTCATGAGCTGACTGGCGTGGAGTCGCTCGTGTTTATCGGTCTGGGCGCTTTCCTGGGCCGGCGCCTTGTCTGCAGCCGCCGCGAACCCGCAGCAAAGCGGCAGTGCAGCGGCCGCGGCAAACATCATCAGCAAGCGTTTCATGGTGGCGATCTCCTTGTAAGTGTCAATTGTGCCATTTTCGCCACCAGTCCAATAGCCGATGGCGAACCTTCAGCATGTCTGTGCGGCTGACCGGCAGGTCGCCGCCATGGCCTATTCGCTAACCTTGCCCCGGCTCGACTTGACGGCGGCGCGCAGCGCCTTGATTTCGAGCCGCTTCTTGACAGCGCTGCGGGTCGGCTTGGTCGGGCGACGCAGCTTCGGCACCACGGCGACACTGTCGATAAGCATTTGCAGACGGCGCAGTGCCTCGCTGCGGTTTTTCTCGAGGCTGCGAAACTCCTGTGCCTTGATGATGACAATGCCCTCTTTGCTGATCCGTTGATCGCCGACTTTCAGCAGCCGCTCGCGGACTGGTTCCGGCAGCGACGATGCCCCGATATCGAACCGCAGATGCACCGCATTGGCAACTTTATTGACGTTTTGACCGCCAGCGCCTTGCGCACGGATGGCCGTGATTTCGACATCATCGAGCGCGACAGCAAAGTGACAACGCATCATCGTTCAACAGAAAAAATGGCCGGCTGCGGCAGCATCGTCAGGTTCCCGTCTTGAATTTGGCGAACAAGCGGGTCATCGCGCGGCGTGTCTCGTTACTGCGCACTTCGTAGAAAAACGCCTTGTTCTTCAGGTAATCCTCAGGCGGAAAGGTCAGCGGATCGTTGCGCAAGTCAGCCTTGATCAACTGGCGCGCCGCCCGATTCGGGGTGGTGCACATGACCTCGTTGGCAATTTCCGCCGCGATGTCCGGTCGCAAGATGAAGTTGATCCACTTCAAGGCATTTTGTGGATGTGGCGCATCGGCAGGAATCAACATCGTATCGAAGCCAAAGGCCACGCCGCCGGGTGGCAAGGGGGTCGCGATGTTCACCTTGATCCTGGCTTCTGCCACCTTAGCCCGGGCACTGTTGAAGGCGCCGCTATAGCCCATCGCCACGCATAGCGAGCCACTGGCCATGTCATTGATATATTCCAGCGAGCTGAACCTGCCGATGGATGGACGTACTTTCTGCAATTGCGCGGCGGCGGCGATGTAGTCGGCCGGATTGGCGCTGTAAGGATTCTTGCCCAGATAAATGAGCACCGAAGGGAACACATCGCTGGCCATGTCGAGCAACGAAATTCCGCACCTGGCCAGCTTCGATGCATAAACCGGATTGAAGAGCATGTCGAAGGGATTGGCCGGAATTGCCATTCCGCCCAGCGCCGCCTTGACCTTGTCAACGTTGTAGGCGACCGTCACCGCACCGCCCAGCCACGGCACCAGATAGGCATTGCCGGGATCGAGCCTGTCCAGCAGGCGCAGCATGCTCGGATCGAGATTGGCCCAGTTGCCTAGCGCTGCCTTGTCTAGTCTTCGCGCCAGTTTGCCATCGACCATGATGCGCCCGAAATCTGCCGATGGAACCACGATGTCATAGCCGCTGCGCCCGGCGACCATCCGGGCCAACAGCGCTTCATTGGAATCGAAGTTGTCGTAATGAACCTTGATGCCGGTTTCCGCAGTGAATTTGCCGACGGTTTTTTCGGCGATATATTCTGACCAGTTGGTGACGTTGAGAATCTTTTCCTGTTCCGCGCGCAGCGCGGTTGGTGCAAGGAAGGACAACCCGAATATCACGCCACAAATCGCCCACCGATGAATACGGTGCAGTGCCAAACATCCCATGAAAAAACCCTTACAAATAGCCGGCCAAGACCGACATGCACCTCAAAACAATTCGATATCGCCGGACACTGGCTCTTTGGCGACGCTGTCGATGTACTTCTTTTCTTGCGCGGCGATGACATTGTTGTGCAACGAACGCAGCCGCTTGACCTTCACCCGACCGGTCTGCGGAAAATACACCAGCATCCTCGGGAAAATGTCGCCGAGATCTTCGGCAAGCACTTGCAAGCGCTCGGCCTTGAGGTAGTCGCGCACAAAGGTGATGTTGCGCAGACCGA
>CAISUK010000684.1 GCA_903888645.1 uncultured Pseudomonadota bacterium
CGCGCCCGCACTGAGCGCCGTGATGTCCCGCGTCTCGATCGCCGCCACTTGATCCGTGGTCAACGCCGCCGCCTGCTTGGTCGTCAAGCCACCAATCTGCGCACTCGTCAGCGCCACCATCTGATCCGTCGTCAGCGCCGACACGCCGTCCGTCGTCAGCGATGAGATTACGGAGGTACGAATTGCTGCTATGTCCCCTATTTCTATTACGGAAACCTGCGAGGTTGTCAGGGCGGCAATTTGTGCCGAACTCAGTGCGGCAAAATCCTCTGTAGTTAGGTTGACGATGGCTTGCGTACTCAACCCTTGAATCTGGGTTGTATTCAGAAGCGGAATTATCGTGGCCATCGCACTATCCCCTAACCGATTTCTGCATTAACTTCTACAGCGAAGTTGTGCCAACTTTCGTTGGCCAGAGAGCTTGGATTGCAAAATCGCAACTATCTAAACTTAAATCAGACCGACGCCCGCAATGACCATACGGCCCACACATACTTCACGGGCGTAGCGGCAACTTTCGTCTTAACGGCCGCAAAGAGTCAGGCTTGAGCAAAATTTGTCAAAAATTATGAAAAATAAGTGCAAATACCCGTCCGTGCTAAGCCTAGCCAAATAAACAGCCACTGACTTTGTTCCAAATCAAATCTCCATCAACCCACTTTAAGGCCAAGCTGCTTTCGTTGCTTAAGCTTGCGTAGTGCCTTATGCTTGTCTTGTTCCGACATCAATGTTTCCGCAAATCTCCGATTGGAACCAGCGGCTTCATTACCAGCTTCTTCAGCCAGCAGAAACCATTGATATGACTCAATATAATTGGTCTTCCCCAATTCGCCTGTGGCGTACATCAAGCCCAGTCTCAACTGGGCTTCGGCGACACCCTGCTCTGCCGCTCTGCGAAACCAGCCGACGGCAAGTTCTTGATTTTTCGTGACTCCTCTTCCTCGCTGAAGAGCCCATGCCAAGTTGTGCTGCGCTTCAGGATCGCCTTGCCGGGCAGCCTGGGCCCAATATTTGGCCGCAGTTGCATAGTCCTGTGCAACTCCTTGCCCTAAGGCATACATCAGCCCCAATCTGGCTTGTGCCGCCGGAAAGCCTTGCCCCGCAGCTAGTCGATACCACTCAGCCGCTCTCGTGCCATCCTTTTCCACACCTTTGCCGTTTGTGTACATCTCTGCCAGATTCCACTGCGCTTTGGGATCGCCACCTTCGGCCGCACGCGTCATCCATTGGGCCGACTTAAGCAAATGTGGTGCCACTCCAAACCCCTTTGCGTACCTGACACCCAATCTAAACTGGGCATGGATATCGCCTTTGTCAGCCTCGCGCTGGTCGGCCAGGATCGCCAAGGAGGCGGCTTGCGTGCCTTCCAAGTCATCTTGTTGGACTCTTTGTGCTTGGGGAAGAGAGTCCTCCCCAAGAATTTCTGCCTGCTCAATCGCGGAATCAGGTCGTGCCGCGCCATACGGGCTCTCCGGCGAATCGGCCAGTACCACGCCGAGAAAGTGCTGGGCATCGCGATTTCCCTGTTCCGCTGCGCGACGACACCATGTCATGGAAAGAAGCATCCCCAGCTTGAACTGCGCTTGCGGGTCGCCTTGCTCTGCGGCTTGGCGATACCAGTATTCGGCTCTTTCCTCGTCTAGCAGATTCAGCTTGCCGTCAGCATAGATGGCGCCGAGCTTGAGTTGGGCTTTCGTATCGTTTTGACTGGCGGCCTTCTCATACCAGTAGACAGCCGCCTCAAAGTTTTGCTTGACACCTTGTCCACGACAATAGCAATCCCCGAGCGCACGCTGGGCTTCCACAACCCCCTGTTCAGCAGATTTCTTAAAGAGGATGACGGCGGATTCATCGTTTCTACCCTGCTCGAGGTAACCCGCCTGCAGCTGCGCCCGAGCGTCTCCATTTTCAGCCGCGACCAGGAACCACTTGCGAGAAAGACTCGCATCAATCTCGCCGGCTCGCCGTGTGGCATACAGTTGTCCTAATCCGTACTGCGCCTTTGCATCCCCCTGCTCTGCTGCCCGGTGATACCAATAAGCAGCCTTTTCAAGGTTTCGCTTGACCCCGGTGCCCGCGAGATATTTGCCACCAAGCACACGCTGGGAATCAACGTGTCTTTGGTTTGCGGCCTGCGAATACCAATAAAGGGCTCTATCGTTGTTTTGCGAAATTCCCTTGCCCGCAGCATAGGCGAGACCAAGCCTGTACTGGGATTCGGCATCGCCTTGCTCCGCTGCCTGAATCAGTCTCTGCACAGGCGGGGAAACAGCCGGCCTAGACTTGGGAGCAGCAGCTGACCCCGGGCTTCCGGAAGACGCAACCGGCGGTCCCCTGCCAGGCAGTGGTCTAATTGAGCGAGACTGCGACTGCACCGTCAGCCACCCCTCCGCCGAGCGCATGACACAACGTTACGAAGCTGCGAAGGTGCTCCATGCGCGCTCGTAGATAATCCTCTTGCATCTTGTAATAGGCTCGCTCGGCATCGAGCAGGGTCATCACATCAGCCGCGCCAATGTCATATGCCTTAACTACAACGTCCCATGCCCTACGGGTAGCTTGTGCAGCTTCATCTTGAGATCGCGCCTGACTTTGTGTATTTTTTAGACCGTTCAAAGAATTTTCAATCTCACGCGTTGCTTGATAGATCGTGCGCAGATAGGTTTCGGTCATTTCTTCGTAAACTGCTTTACTGAAGGCAACCTCACTATCCCGGCGCCCGCTATCGAACAAGGATAGCGTCATGCTGGACATGGCACTCAGGAAGAGCGACTGGGGGTTTACGAGGGCAGACAGGGCCTGACTTGCGTAACCCACCTGACCACTGAAATCGACAGACGGCATCAAGCGAGCACGCGCCACATCCACATCGGCACCAGCAGCCTGAAGACGCGCCTCTACTGCACGCACATCAGGCCGCCGAAAAACAACTGCCGATGGCATCTCTTGATTAAAGCTCGGCAGAAAAAGTGCATCCAGTCCCTTATCCGAGAGTTTAATACTGCCGGGCACGGCACCAACCAAACCAAAAATCTCGGACCCCAACTGCTCTCGCTGCTGCTCAATGACAGGAATGGTGGCACGCAATGCATAGAGACCACTGCGCTGCTGTTCGAGCTCTAGAATTGTAGCGTCCCGGTTAACGAAACGGCCATCCACCGCTTCGTACATTCTCCCGAGTACCCGCTCGGTCTCCCGGGCCACGCGCAAACGATCGTTCAGAAGCAAATAGTTAATGTAGGCGGTGGTGACATTCGTTGTGACAACCCGCACCGCATTGGCTTTGTCGAACTTGGCTTGGGCCACCTTAAGTGTGGCCGATTCCTCAATCGCGGATTGCTCACCCCAAACGTCTAGCCGATAGTCGACTTTGAGCGCGCCCTGGTAGACCGTAAATGCTTGACCCGTTGAGACAGTTCCCACATCACTCGTCTTAGGGGCCTGCAGCGTGGCCTGTGGTACCCCTGTAACCGTTGGCAGGGAACCGGCTCTCGCCTGATCGGACCGCGCCTGGGCCTGAGTCACGCGTGACTCAGCAATACGGATATCTGGACTGGACTCAAGCGCCTTCGCGATCAGGCCATCTAGCTCGGTGTTGCCAAACGCTATCCACCAGTCAGCAAGCCTGATTCTCCTTTCACCCTGCGCATCGGCAAGCGTATCGGGAATTTCATGCTTGACCGCAAAACGGTCTGGCAATACAGGCTGTGGAAGGGGCTTGGGAGCGCGGGTTGAACAAGCAGTCAAGAAAACTGCTATGGCAAAGCCAGCGCACGCCCTATGCAAAAGCCATGAAAATGACATTACAACCGCCTGGATCGTGCGGCGACGATCTGGTCGATGGTGGCCTCGCGCTCATCAGGGCGAAGCTTCATCAGTTTCAGGGTGTAAACGAGCATGGCGGAAGCTCAACCCAGGTTGTCAATCATTCGTCACAACTCGCCGCTGATTTGCCCATGCTGGGCGACGATTTCCTCGGCTTTGTCGGCTTTGGCTTCTTCGGTGGAGAGCAGATACAGAAGAACATTGGTATCGAAAAACTGATCAGCGATGCTCATGGGCTTCAAGTCGATCAAACTTGAAGTCGGCGGGTAGGGGTCCCCGGAATTTCCTGAGTCTTGCCAGCACTTCGCGCGATGACGGCTGTTTGTTGACTTCGAACGCTAGCTTGCCAGCCAATTGAATTTCAATATCGTCGCCCTCCTTCAATTGCAGCGCCTCGGCAACAGCCGCAGGCAATCTAACGGCCAGGCTATTACCCCACTTGGTAAGTTGCATCATTTTCTTCCTTGGCAATGGATATACGTGGCGATTGTATATCTCGTACGTCGCCGATGGCGAGCAGGATTCTGCGACACATGCAGGCCCGATCAATTCAGACTAGCGATTTCAGCAGCAACGACTTGATGATCTTGGGGTTGGCATTGGCCTGGGCCAGCATCGCCAGGCTAGCCTGCATCATGATGCTGGCGCGGGTCTGGATGGCGGTTTCGGTGGCGAAATCGGTGTCCTGGATGCGGCTGCGCGAGGCGCTGAGATTGACCATCGTGGTGTGCATGTTGGCGATTCCGGAACTGAAGCGATTGAGGTAAGCGCCCAGGGTGCCGCGCGCCGAACCGACGCTGGTCAAGGCGCCGTCGATCGACTTGATGGCATTCTGCGCGGCGGCGGCGGTCAGCACATTGACCGAAACAATGCCGGCCAGGGTCTCGACCGGGCTGGCGATGGTCAGGCCGGCTGTGAAGCCGGCATTGGCGGCATTGCTGCCGGCGATGGTGATGCCGCTTTCCTTGGAGGAAGATAGTCTAATCGTGCCCCGGTTGGTTGCGGTGCTGCCGGCCACCGGCGCCGCACCGGCGAAGACGTTGGTGACCGAGGCGGTCGAAACGTTGCTGGAGATGCTGGTACCCGATAGCCCCGGCGTCAGGTCGTCGATGCTGATCGTGTCCGAGGCGCTAAGGGCGACGCTAATAGTACTCAAGGCCGCCGCAGTCGCCGGATTGGCCTTAGCTATGGCAATGGCGCTGGCCAGGGCCGCGGCCACTGCGCTGGCAGTGCGATTGCCGGGGATGCTCGTGTCGATGTACAGCCACACTTTACCGGCATTGACGACTGCGGATGGGGTGAGGTTGGTGATGGTGAAGTTGACACCGTTGATTGCGAAGGCTCGACCCGCGTCGGCAGGGACGATCGAACCGGTTAGTCGCAGGGTATTGCGCGCCGCCACCGGGTCGGCGGCCTGTGTGCCGACCGCCGCTGCCGCCAAGCCGGTTTGGTCCAGGAAAGCCGTCTTGTTGGCGGCCGCCGTCGCCGCGTTGGCGGCGCTGCCACCCAGGCCAATGTTGATGTTCCGGCCATCGGCTGCGGCCAGCTTGACCTTGCCGCTGGCGTCAGCAGTTGCGCTGACGCCGGACTGTGTTGCTACGGCAGTGATCGCCGCCGCCAGATTGGCTCCCTGAGCGGTCGCGTTGCCGCCACCGGCCACCGCGCCAATGTTCACGCCGTTGATGGTGAAAGTGTTGGCGGCAACGTCGCCAAAGTTGATTGGGGCGGCACCTGTCAGCGTGTTGACCTGGGCGGTGGCGGTGACGCCGGAGGTATCCTCCACGCCGTTGATGGCTCTGGCGATGGCAAGTGCACTGTCGGCATCGTTGCCGGGCGTCGAACCGGCCTGGGATGCGGCGACCGGGGCGCCATTCAGGGTCAGGTCGCCGGCTTGCAGCGCGGTCAGTGTGGCAGTGCCGGTGAGTTCTGCCTTGAAGGCTGTGCCGGCGCTGCCCAATTGCGAGGTCTGCATGCCCGGAATGGGCGGCACGGCCATGACATCGCCCCGATTGGCGCCGACCTGGAAGGCTAGCGTGTTCAATGTGCCGTCGAGCAGCGTGGCACCGTTGAAACTGGTCGTGGTGGCGACACGCTGGATTTCCGAGCTGAGCTGCTGGATTTCGTGATTGATCGATTCGCGGTCTGATTCGACGTTGGTCCCGTTGGCCGCCTGCACGGCCAGGACGCGCATCCGTTGCAGGTTATCGCTGATGAAGGCCATGGCGCCCTCGGCTGTTTGCAACAGCGCGATGCCATCGTTGGCATTGCGAGTCGCCGTGTTCAGACCATTGATTTGCCCGGTGAAGCGCGAGGCAATTCCCAGGCCGGCAGAGTCGTCGGCGGCGCTATTGATGCGCAGGCCCGACGATAATCGGCGCAGCGACGCCGCCATGGCGTTCTGTGCCACGGTCACGTAACGCTGCGACTCAAGCGAAGCGAGGTTGGTGTAGATGCAAAGGGCCATGTCCGCGCTATAGCTGACCGCTCCTTTGTGCTTGACCCATGAGGGCGATATCTCCGATCAGGTCGGCCGCCAACGCGGTGGATGGCGGCCGGGTTGGTCTTCTTTGCGCTTGGCGTCGGTCGCGGCGAGGCAGCGCCGATGCGTCAAGCGCGCCGCAGCCATCGCTGAATGCCAAAGGCCACCGCTTGCAGATCGTTGCGCAGTTTGTCAGGCCACGCCGGCAGCTGCCACCTGGCGCTTGCCGGGGTCGGTCGCGCCGATTCCGCCGACTCGGATCGGCTTGTCTCGACCCGGTTGCGTCCCTTGTGCTTGGCCTGGTACAGCGCCCGATCAGCCGCCGCCAAGAGGTTCTCGCTCAGATGGCAGTCATCGCCGCTCGACGCGTCGGCGGCCAACATCGCATAACGATCCGGTTCGGTGCTGCCAAAGTTGAGGCTGCCGATCAGTTCGCCGTGGCGGCGCAGCGGCAACAGCGCCACCGAGGCGATGGTGCCGGCAGGGGCATTGAACAGCGACGCGTGGCGGGGTGGGTCGAAGGCGGCCAGGTAGGGGTCGATGTGATCGAAGTACATCGATTCCAGCGCTGCCCTGGACTGGGTCAGCGTCAGGTCGGCAAAGGCAGCGCCGGCCTCAGTGGTGCTTTCGATGATTCGGGTGATCTCGTAATCGCGATCGACCAGGGTCAGCGTGACGAATTCGACGCTGAAGGCTTGCTTGTACTCCGAAAGCAGCAGGCGGATCAGTTCCAGGATCGAGGTGGCGCCGATCAGTTGCCGTTCGAGCGTGTCGAAGCGGCGCATCTTCACCTCGTTCAGTCGCGCCTCGTGCAGCAGCCCTTCCAGACGCCGCCGAAGGGAATAGTTTTCCGTTTGTGTATGGCTGTCCATAACGCCAAGTAAACGGCATGGCAGTAGCGGACTTGAGGCAAGTCACGCCCGGCGGGCGAATTGCACGCTCGACCAGTGAGCTTATCGGCTCAACTCTTTGGTGCTGTTCGCCAGAGGCAACTGCGCTGTCACATAGGCCAGCAGCATAGCCAGACTGTCTTCGATACTGTACGTTGCCGAGTCGATCAAAAGTTCCGCGCTCAAGGGTGGCTCGTAGGGCGCGTCGATTCCGGTAAAGTCGGCCAGGGCTCCGGCCCTTGCCTTGCGATACAGCCCCTTTGGATCGCGTGCCTCGCAGGTCGCCAGATCTGCTGCCACATGAATTTCGTGAAACCCCGTTTTCGCCGCAGCCGCCCGCGCCGCGGCACGATCTTTACGATAGGGTGAAATGAATGCCGTAATACAGATCAGTCCGGCCTCCGCAAACAGAGCGGCCACTTCACCGATACGACGAATATTCTCGGTTCGGTCAGCGGGCGAAAACCCCAGGTCGGCATTCAGGCCATGGCGAACATTGTCACCGTCAAGCGAATAACAGGCATAGCCGAGTGCGAGCAACAGCTCTTCGAGCCCCATCGCCAGCGTCGACTTGCCGGAGGCGGAAAACCCGGTCAGCCAAAGCACTGCGCCACTGTGGCCAAAACGGGCTCGACGCATACCTTGGCCAACGTTGTGCAGCACAGCGGTCAATTCTCTGCTCAAATCGTTATCCCCTCAGAAGCATCCTCGCACCATGATGGCGCTCGTAGAAGCAGCGACCCGCCGCGATACCAACGAGCGATAACGAAAGGTGCCGAATTTTCACTTGGTGCCGTCGCGCACATTTGTGGTTGCCGATTTGCGGAATATCGAATTTCCAAAGTCCAACCAAATTCAATTTTGACTGGCCGCCGCAGGAGAAGCATTTTGCGTATTCTCACGCCTTCCATGCATCCACCCATTCCGCAAGGTGCTGATCCAGCATCCAGTTATCCAGAATGTACTGCTTCAATTGGTCGCCGCGCCGGTACGTTTCGTCAGGGTTGTTGACGTGGTCCCGGATGGCCCGCACCCAATCCTTGTGCTTGTTCTTGACCCGTGACACCGGAAATCCGCCGCGATAGGGGTGGATGTCGGTGGCGATCACCGGGATGCCGAGGATGCCGTATTCGAGTAACCGCAAGTGGCTCTTGCACTCGTTGAAGCGATTGATCTCTAGAGGGGCGATGGCCAGGTCCAAATTGAGGCTGGCAAGCTTTGCTGGGTAGGCTGAAAACACCGCACCTTCGTGGAATTCCTTGATATGCGGCGCGAGTTCCTTGAGGCACATGCCCATGAACACCCATTCGACTTCGCCAGAAAGGTCACGCACCACATCGCGAATGATTTCCAGATCGCCCTGATGGCTGACACCGCCGGCCCAGCCGACGCGCATCTTGCGTGAGGTTCGCCGCTGCGAAGTCAGGCCCGCCCATTGATGCCGCATCAGTGAATTCGGCACTACTCTAACGTCATCGTGATACTGGCGAAAATCTTCCGCCAGCGGTTCGGTGGAAACCGTGAACCGATGGGCAACCGCCGCCAGTTGCCGCATCCGCCCTTTCATATCCTTGAGCAGGGTCTTCTTATGGATGTTCTTGTCCGGTACGTTGGTAATCAGGTCGTCGATGTCGATCACGATGCGACATCGGAGCAGCTTCCGGTACCGGGCCAGATTTCGAAGCTGAAGATCCTCCACCTGGCGCTGCGAGAAAATGACGTCGATGTCGAGTTTCTCAATGAGTGCAGGGATCGGGTAGCCCCGTCCTACCCGACCTCGCACTAACGCACCCTCAGTTGCTCCTTGGGTCGGCTGGATGACGCGATAGTGGCCTGCGCCATCAAAGTCCGATGACATGGCATAGACGTTGGGGAGCGGATGCCAGGTGATGATGTCTGGGAGAAAGGACTGCTCAGTCTCCATCTGGTAAGCATCCCCACCTATGGCAAGATAGGGGTTGCAAAAAGGATCCTCCACCATCGCCTTGCCCCACTTGGCGAGCAAGGCATTGTTGTCGTCCTTGTTGCCCTTCAAGGAATCGTCCGAGTCATGAAGCAGCGTGGCATAAGGCGTCCACAGAATTCGGTACCCTGCGGTGCGCAGCTTTAGGCAAAAATCGATATCCGATAAAGCCGTGGGGAATGCTACTGCGTCCATTCCGCCAACTTGCACGAATGCGTCCTTTCGAATCAGCATGCAGGCGTTGCTAACGGCGGTGGTCTCCTGATCTGAGTTGAGAAGTTTCTGCGAATCAGCAGCGTCGAGTGGCCATCCGACAAAAGGGGCGGCTGTGATTCCTGCCTTGATGGGGGGTAACCAACCTTGCTGCAGGGTTCCGTCCTTCTGCAGCAACCGCGAGCCAACGGCACCAACCCCGGCTTGCAAGCAAAACGCTGCCATGTTACTTAGCCAATCCGGATGCACGGTCGCGATGTCATCGTGAAGCAACAACAATAAGTCGCCCTTGGCCTGCGAGGCACCGAAATTGAATATTGCCGCAAGATTGAACGAGTCTTTGTAAGGCAGAACGCGAATCTGCTCGTTACCCAACTGGGCAATGCCGTCAAGATAAGCTCGTGCTACGACATCCTCGCTGCCATTGTCGATCAGGAGGATCTCGAAATTTGGATATTCGTTGAGTTCAACAAGTGAGTTGAGGCAAGATTCAAGCAACGTAGCTTGGTCGCGGGTGGGGATAAGTATCGAGATTAGTGGCGGTCTCTCGAGCGAGTACCTCACGCGAACATGTCCAGCCACCAAGCCATTCTCGACTATCGCAGGGGTCGCCAACCTCGCCAGATGCTCTTGTACGACGAGCCGACGAAACTCCTGTCGCTTCGGTGTATCGACAATAAGTGCTGGATCGGTGCTGTCGCGATGAAAGTAAATGCCAGGGAGATGCCCAAACTCGCCAGTGCTGCACGCTTCGCAAAGGCGTAACGCAGCATCTAGTTCGTCAACCCCTCGCGGTAGCGGGCGCCAGCCGCCGACTGTCTGCCAGAGCTTGCGCCTAGCCATAATCAGGCTCCCGATGTAGCCATTGCAGCGCAATTGCTCTATGTCGAAATCGGGTTTTAAGCGCGGCGAGCTATATTTAGCATCGCCATCGATCACGTCCTCATCGCAATAGATGACGCGACATTCTGGATGAGCATGCACAAATTCGGCGAACATAAGTAAAGCCTGATTCGCCAGCGAATCTCCGGCCCGGACGACTCCACACCACTCAGCCGGAGACTTCGTTATGGCTTCGTTAGCCAACAGCCAAGGATTATCTGCTGTTTGCCACCATTCTAGACGCCCTTCGCCCAGGTCGTAGGGAGCTGCTCGGGGCGCGATCACAGTTGCGATTGCATTGCTGTAATGCTGATGAAGGACCGACTGCATTGTGCGCGTTATCGCGCTCTCAGGTTGGTCATCTTCGACAATAACGATGTGGAAGAGTGGATGGACTGGCCAATCCTTAAGACGAACATCGAATAGCGCCAATTCCGCCGGCCCAATATTAGCTGGGGCAGCCGATGTTTTGTGGTCTTGAGTTTGGCAATATCCCTGTAGGACTCTCCCAAGGCTGTCACCACCCTCGATGATTTTCTTGCTGTCAATTTGGTAAAAAGACAGAAAGTTGAAAAGGGCCGTCCTTCTCAACTTCGGATTTTCGGTCCAGAAGGTTGATTCGCTAACACCCAGTTTCGGCGGAGAAATTCCATGTTCGTAGGGCGGAAGACCACCTCCGCGCAGGTAATGATCATGATAGGCCTGCGTAATTCCGACGAAAGTTTCGACGGACGCCTGTCTCGTGCCCTGGAGTGACTTAAGGCGCTGGCCATTCGAATATGCGGCAATGGATCGCTGGGCGACTTCAAGATCACCTGGCCTATTTGCAAGACCGATTCCAGGGTGCGTGAGCCAAGAACTCTCTTGGTCGCATGGCCAATATGTCGTAGGTACCAGCAGGACGGGGCATCCACAAACCAGCGCTTCTTGTATGATGCTTGAATGCTCATAACAATAAAGTACCTCTGATTTGCGAAGAATATCGGCGATCTCATCGGGTGTCCTTTGAATCGTCAGTCCGAGATCCGTCGCATCACTAAATTGCGGATCTACATAGCCCCCGGCCGCCAGATATTTGTTAGCGAATACGCACGTGCCACGTCGTTTCCTGTCGTAGGGATTATTCTCGTTGTTGAATATACTGATGTCTAACGTGGCAACCCCAAGATACGTGGCTCGTGGGCGCATTTCTTTCGGTACGATCCAATCTTCGAAAAAAAACAATATCTCGCTTGCTGCGTAACTTTTTTCTCCACCTAAGTGACCAGGCTTGTTCAGCATCCAGCGCGCTACGAGAGGCGTACCGAGAGGATTGCCAATGACAACCTCGGGATAGACCGCGATTGGCACCCGGCCGGTCAGAAAATGTGTCGACAAAACTTCGCTGGTCAGCCGCGGAGTGCGCAGTGGCAGATGAGTAATCGTGGCCTGCGCTATGTAAGCCTCCTCCCCTAACTCGTTCAAAACATGACAAAGCTGATGTAGTGCACGAATCCCTGTGGAATTGGGCCGATAATCCGGGGCATAGACGTAATAGGGGCCGCCGCGAGCACGAAAAAAGTCCAGTTCCATGGCCGCCTGCGTCAGAGTGTCGAATTGCTTCCACCGCGCCATAGCCCCTTCAGAGCGCTTGCCGCAGCGCTATCATCCAGGCAGTGGCCCATAGGAATGTAGCGGATACCTGGATGATTGCGTGTCGATTCAGGTAGGCATCGCCAGAAATCGATCAATGTCACCGAGCTCTTTTCGCCAAGATAGTCTTCTCCAGTAAACTGCTTGAAAGCGTCATCTGGCGTGGTTATGAGCACGGTTTCTGCATCCTGCAGACAGGCGCGCAGCGAGTCGGCGACCAATGCGTAGTTTTGAAGAGCCGTCCGAGCGGCATCGTTGGCCAAAGGGTCGAAGCCGATCACACGGAGTCCCAGGCTGGAGAGCGCCTTACAGAGGAAGATTCCCGAGGACTCCTCGATTACATGCGATAGCGGTTTGTATGCCAGGCCAAGGACTGCAACTGTCGAATTGTTGCGCAAATAAGGCCTCAACCGGTTGACATATCGTTCCGCGATACCCCGGTTGAATTCGTCGTTAACGTGCAGTAGTTCGCATGATGCGCCAAGATGATCGCCAACAAAGTTGAGCGCGACATTGTCGCGAGGAAAACAGGGGCCGCCGTAGCCGAATCCGCCGGTCAAGTAGCGCCGGCCGATCCGTTTGTCCAGACCGATAGCATCGCTAACCACATCGACGTCGCCGCCGGGAATTCGCTCGCAAAAGTCGGCAAGCATATTCGCGTAGCTGATCTTCAAAGTGACAAAACTATTTATTGAAATCTTCGCTAACTCTGCATTTTCAAGGCTCATGCGCTTGGTTGGAGCGCAATTGAGTGCGGTTCGAGTATTTACGGATTCCAAGGCCGCGCCGCAACGATCGTCAAATTGCCCGACCAGATAGAAATCCGGGTTCAGGTAATCTCGAATCACGGTACCCAGTGCAATGAACTCAGGGCTATAGCAGAGCCCGAAATCCTGGCCGCACTTCTTCCCGGAATGTTGCTCAAGAATTGGCAACAAGCCGTAACGAGTCGCCCCCGGGAGGACGGTACTCGTCAGCACGACTGTATGGTAGTGGTCACAGGTTGCCAGAGCTTTGCCGATCGCCTCAAATGCATGGGCGGCGTATTGCAATGAGAAGGCACCTCGATCGTCGCTCGGGGTTGGCACAATTACAAAGCTTAGTTCGCTACCAAGGATTGCTTCCTCGTGGCTTGGCGTACCGCGTAACCTGTTGCGATTGGCGTAAATCAATTCATCCAACCCGGTTTCTTGGGCCGGCGCCCGCCCGGCATTGAGTGCCTCGACGGCAGGGTATGAGACGTCTACGCCGATAACATTGAACCCCCGACTGGCAAGGCAACCAGCCATTGTGCCCCCGAGCTTGCCAAGGCCTATAACTGAAATGTTCTGGATTAGCATGATATTGAATTGGTTATTGGTTAAGCGTGCCGTGAGCAAGAAGAAATTTGCATAAATGCCTAGGATCAAAAAGGCTGCGCCATTTATGCCCGTAAATCCATCGGTCGTAGAACGTGCATTAGCTCTTTGTATCGCTCTTGGCGACAGGAAAAAAATCGAGGTCGACAATGACCATTACCGGAAAGGTCGTTCTGGCGTCCAGCAGAGGCAGGATCAACTGGGGGTCGGAGCCGGTACTGAGAATCAACCAAGAATCGTCCGATCTCTCCGAGAGACAGGTAGCTGTGCCCGTCAGCCCTACTTCAAGTCGATTCTTTGCATCTAGCCGGTGGAGTTGGCGGCCCGACCCCTCAATAATTTGAATCGAGCGGATACTTGCCAAACCTGCACCTCTTGCAATACCAATGGAAATCCTATGGCACAAATCATATTCCGGGATACTGAACAATATGGGTACTTTCGGTGTTGTTGGTCCCGCGTATCCGATCGAACGGCGTCGATCGTAGCGCCCCATTGTATCGGGTAGAAATACACGCATGTCCACTTGTGACGCAGCAACCACTGCATAACCACCCCCGACGCTGACGCCATGTCGCGCATCGCGCTCGCAGGCCAATGTCAAGCGGTCGAAGTCGAATTCCGGTCTTATCGCCCCTACGCGTCGACTATCGACGTCTTTGATTGCGGTTGACCTTTCTTCGGCAGTGACAGGAAACTTGTCGCTCAGTTGCCTCTCCGGAAG
>CAISUK010000685.1 GCA_903888645.1 uncultured Pseudomonadota bacterium
CGCCATCGTCGTGACGAACCTGTGCGTGCCAACCGCAAGTGGGGTGCCTCTGCAGTTGCTGCCGAAAGAGATCAACGGCGTCCGCATCATCGGTATCGACGTTCCGGGCTTTGGGGTACCCACGCACGCCGAAGCCAAGGACGTGCTGGCCGGCGCCATGTTGAAGTACGCCCGTAATGAGGCAGAGCAGGGACCCGTGGCGGCGCCACGCGGTGGTCGGAACGCAAAGCCGACAATCGCCCTCGTCGGCGAGATGTTCCCGGTCGATCCGGTGGGTATCGGCATGATGCTCGAGCCGCTCGGCCTGGCCGCTGGTCCGGTGGTGCCGACGCGCGAATGGCGCGAACTTTATGCGGCACTGGACTGCGTGGCCGTTGCCGCCATCCATCCATTTTATACAGCGAGCCTGCGCGAATTCACTGCGGCAGGCCGGACCATCGTCGGCTCTGCGCCGGTCGGCTATGACGGTACGGAAGCCTGGTTGCAAGCCATCGGTTCTGTGGCCAGCGTCAGTCAGGACAAGATCGATGCTGCCAAGAATCGCGTTCTTCCCGCCATCAAAGCGGCGTTGGCGAAGATGCCGATCAAGGGCCGGATCACCCTGAGCGGCTATGAAGGCTCCGAACTTCTGGTCGGGCGTCTGCTAGTGGAAAGTGGCGCCGACCTGCGTTACGTCGGCACCGCGTGCGCAAGGACGCCGTGGAGCAATGCCGATTGCGAGTGGCTCAAGGCTAAAGGAGTGCACGTGCAGTACCGCGCTTCCCTGGAGCAGGATCTGGCGGCGATGCGCGAGTTCAAACCCGACTTGGCCATCGGTACGACGCCCGTTGTCCAAGCGGCCAAGGAAGCGACGATTCCAGCCCTCTATTTCACCAACCTGATTTCGGCGCGGCCGTTGATGGGTCCGGCCGGTGCTGGTTCGCTGGCTGTCGTGGTCAATGCCGCGCTGGCCAACAAGGCGCGCTTCGATACCATGAAGACGTTTTTTGCCGGGGTTGGCGAAGGCTATACCGCCGGCATTTGGGAAGATGTGCCCAGGGATCGGCCGGAGTTCCGCGATGAGTGCAAGAAGCAGGTCATCAAGCTGATGAAGAAGCGCAAAGCCGAGGAGATGGTCTGATGCTCGTCCTCGACCATGATCGGGCTGGCGGCTACTGGGGCGCAGTGTATGTGTTCACTGCCATCAAGGGTCTTCAGGTCGTCATTGACGGACCGGTCGGTTGCGAGAATCTTCCCGTCACTTCGGTGCTGCATTACACGGATGGTTTGCCTCCGCACGAATTGCCGATCGTGGTGACTGGTCTGGCCGAAGAGCAACTCGGGCGCGAAGGCACCGAGGGCGCCATGAAGCGCGCCCATGCGACGCTGGATCCGGATTTGCCCGCTGTGGTCGTGACTGGTTCGATCGCCGAGATGATCGGCGGCGGGGTGACACCCGAAGGAATGAACATTCAGCGCTTTCTGCCGCGCACCATCGACGAGGATCAGTGGCAGTGTGCCAATCGCGCCATGTACTGGCTGTGGACCGAGTACGGTGCCAAGGGCAAAGTCGTGCCGCCGCCGAGTTCGCGAGCGCCCGGCGCCAAACCGCGGGTCAACATCATCGGTCCAAGCTACGGCATGTTCAATATGCCGAGTGACTTGGCAGAAATTCGCCGTCTTGTTGAAGGCGTTGGCGCCGAAGTCAATCTGGTTTTTCCGTTGGGTAGTCACCTGGCCGATGTGCGCAAGTTAGCTGATGCAGATGTCAATATCTGCATGTATCGCGAATTTGGTCGGATGCTCTGCGAGGCACTTGATCGACCTTACTTGCAGGCACCCATGGGCATGCAGAGTACAACGCTGTTTCTGCGCAAGTTGGGCGAATTGACAGGGCTAGATCCCGAACCCTTCATCGAGCGGGAAAAGCATACGACGATCAAGCCGATCTGGGATCTTTGGCGTTCGGTAACGCAGGATTTCTTCGGCACGGCGAGTTTTGCCGTCGTCGCCAATGAAACCTATGCACGCGGATTGCGGCATTTCCTCGAGGACGAATTAGGGATGCCGTGCAACTTTGCCGTGGGGCGCAAGCCCGGCGTAAAGCCGGACAACGAGGTGGTTCGCAAACTGGTCCGCGAGAAGCCGCCGCTGGTCATGTATGGCAGTTACAACGAGCGCATGTATATGGCTGAGAACGGAGCCAGGGCTTCCTATGTACCGGCGTCGTTTCCCGGTGCGATCATTCGCCGCCACACCGGCACACCGTTCATGGGCTATGCCGGGGCGACCTATATTCTTCAGGAATTCTGCAACGCGCTGTTCGACGCCTTGTTTCACATCCTGCCGCTCGGAACTGAAATGGATCGCGTCGACCCGACGCCGGCGCGACTGCACACGGAATTGCCATGGAAGGACGATGCCAAGGCGGCACTGGACGCATTGCTTGAATCGCAGCCGGTGCTGGTCAGGATTTCCGCCGCTAAACGGCTGCGCGACCGCGTCGAGCGGGATGCGCGGCGAGCCGGCGAAGACAAAGTGACCGCTGACCGCCTTGCCCGTTCGCACATTGCGTTAACCGAGGGAGAGCCGGCATAATCGGTGCCTGATGTCATCAAGATATTTACATGAATTTTCAGTAGCGCTGGTCGTTCCTGAGAATGTAGAATTCAGGTCTTTGCCCGGCATGATTGGGCGAGCAGTCGGTCGTGGAGGAAATCGCTACGACCATCCCCGCCGCGCGGGAGGTGCGCGGTTAATGCCGAAAGGCGAAATTGGAGGGTATATCGATGAGTGACGCTGATAAAGCTGTTGGGTCGTTGTCTGGCCTGACGGAAAGGGAGGCGAAGGAGTTTCACAGCATTTTCGCCAATACGTTTGTTATCTTTTTGGTCCTTGCCTTGGCTGCACACTTTTTGGTCTGGCAGTGGAAGCCCTGGTTCATTGGCTAACAGGTGGCAGTGGGGCGAAGGCGATGGTGGCCTGCCGCTCGAACTTTCTTAATTCTTAGGAGGCAACGACATGTGGCGATTTTGGTTGATTTTCGATCCGCGCAGAGCGCTGGTCGTTTTGGGTGTGTTTCTGTTTTCCCTAGCGGTACTGCTTCATTTCATCGTGTTGTCAACCGATCGATACAGCTGGATCGAAGGTTCGGCGCAAGCACGCGCTGCGGCGGCGCAGACTGCGCCACCCGCCGTGCCAGCACCGACGGCACCGAAGTAATACTGACGCTCGCAGGCGGAAGCGGACGAGGCCGGGCTTAGCCCGGACCGTCCGCGTCCAGTGATATTGCAATTTGCACGGAGGCGGGTTATCCCTTGCCTACCGACTAAAGGATTTGACGATGTCCATGCTCAGCTTTGAAGAGAAGTACCGCGTCCGGGGCGGAACGCTGATCGGCGGAGACCTTTTCGACTTTTGGGTAGGTCAGTTCTACGTAGGTTTCTTCGGGGTCACGACAGCGTTTTTTTCCTTTGTCGGTATCGCGATGATCCTCCTCGGGGCCTCGATGGGGCATACCTGGAACATCTGGCAGATAAGCATCGCGCCGCCGGATATTTCCTATGGCCTGTACCTGGCACCACTCAGCAAAGGTGGGATTTGGCAAATTGTCACTTTTTGCGCACTCGGCGCATTCATCTCGTGGGCGCTCCGCGAGGTCGAGATTTGTCGCAAACTAGGTATCGGCTTCCACGTTCCGATTGTTTTCAGCTTCGCGATTCTCGCCTACTTCACCCTGGTCGTGATCCGCCCGGTGCTGATGGGTGCCTGGGGCCACGGTTTCCCATATGGCATTTTGAGTCACCTTGACTGGGTGTCGAATACCGGTTACCAATACCTGCATTTTCACTACAACCCGGCGCACATGCTCGGCGCCACTTTCCTGTTCACTACAACGCTGGCGCTCTCGCTGCACGGTTCGCTGATCCTTTCTTGTACCAACCCGAAAAAGGGCGAACCAGTGAAAGCGGGCGAGCACGAAAACGCCTATTTCCGGGACGTAGTCGGCTACTCGATCGGCGCGCTCGGTATTCACCGGCTCGGTTTCTTCCTGGCCATTAGCGCGGTTTTCTGGAGCGCAGTTTGCATCGTGATCAGCGGGCCTTTCTGGACACGCGGCTGGCCCGAGTTCTGGAATTACTGGCTCAACCTTCCGATTTGGCGATAGCACAAGGGGATTTAGCATGGCCGAATATCAGAATATCTTCACCCGGGTGCAGGTTCGTTCCCCGGCCTATATCGGCGTTCCGTTGCCTCGCCAGGATTGGCCTCGCACCGGGAAGCCGTTTTTCCTACGCGTGGCGGGTTTTTTTGGCGACGCCCAAATTGGCCCGATTTACCTCGGGGGAACGGGACTACTGTCGATATTCTTCGGGCTTATCGCCATCTCGATCATGGGCCTCAACATGTTTGCCTCGGTTAACTGGAATCTTGTCCAGTTCATCAGGCAACTGCCCTGGTTGGCCTTGGAACCTCCGTCGCCTGCCTATGGGTTGCACTTGCCGCCGCTAAACGACGGAGGCTGGTGGTTGGTGTCGGGGCTCTTTCTGACGGCCTCGATACTGCTCTGGTGGGCCCGCATGTATCGGCGAGCGCGGGCGATGGGTCTCGGTACGCATGTGGCATGGGCGTTTGCCTCGGCGATCTGGTTGTACCTGGTTATTGGTTTTATCCGGCCGGTCCTGATGGGTAGCTGGAGCGAGGCGGTTCCGTTCGGCATCTTTCCGCATCTGGACTGGGTGGCAGCGTTCTCGATCCGCTACGGTAATTTGTACTACAACCCGTTCCACATGCTCTCGATCGTGTTCCTCTATGGCGCAACGCTGCTGTTTGGCATGCATGCGGGGACAGTTCTCTCTGTCAGTCGCTTTGGCGGAGACCGCGAGATCGAGCAGATCATCGATCGCGGTACAGCCTCTGAACGAGCTGCTTTGTTCTGGCGATGGACGATTGGCTTCAATGCGACGATGGAATCGATCCACCGTTGGGGCTGGTGGTGCGCCGTGCTCTGCCCGCTGACCGGCGGCATAGGCATGTTGCTGACCGGTACCGTGGTGGACAATTGGTACTTGTGGGGGATGAAGCACGGACTCGTTCCTGCATACCCGGCTGTTTTCCCGGCCGTCGTTGATCCGGCCACGCTGACGGGAGCTGCGCCATGAGATTCCTTGATCGCTGGCAATCTTGGTGCGCGCTTGCTCTGGGCGCACTGTTGATCGCCGGGTGCAACAACCCTTCGACCAACAGTGTTCAACGTGGCTACCGTGGAACCGGTATGGTCGAACTTTATAGTCCCTCGACTTCCGCGGCGCTTGCCGCAGCTAATACGATTCCCCCAGTTGCTGTTGTTCCGGCCGGTGGTCCTGCTGCTAAGACGGTCTTCAAGAACCTTCAGGTTTTGGGTGACCTCGACATCAGCCAATTCACGGGACAGATGGGGGCTTTTGCCCAATGGGTTGCGCCCCAGGTGGGCTGCCCGTATTGCCACGTTGAAGGGGATTTGGCCTCTGACGCGAAGTACACCAAAGTGGTCGCCAGGCGCATGTTGCAGATGACGCGCCAGATCAACGCCAATTGGAAGACTCACGTTGCGGCGACTGGTGTTACCTGCTACACGTGCCACCGTGGTCAACCTGTTCCCGCAAATATCTGGTTCCAGGATCCGGGGCCGAAGACGGCTCGTGGCGGAATGATTGGAAGTCGCGACGGGCAAAACTCCCCTGCCATTGCTGTTGGCTTGACGTCTCTGCCCTACGATCCACTTACGAAATTCCTTGATCGACGTGGCGAAATTCGCGTGATGTCCAATGGACCTCTGATGGCTCCCAACCATCAGGCTGTAACGATCAAGGATGCCGAGGCCACCTATGCGCTGATGATGAACATTTCACAGTCGCTGGGCGTCAATTGCACCTACTGCCACAACACGCAGAACTTTGCCGACTGGAAGATCAGCACCCCGCAGCGGGCTACGGCGTGGCAAGGCATCCGCATGGTGCGCGAGTTGAACGGCTCTTACCTCGGACCGCTCAAGCCGGTGTTTCCGCCACAGCGCTACGGTCCCCTTGGCGATGGTCCCAAGGTGGGCTGCGTGACTTGCCACCAGGGTGCCTTCAAGCCGCTTTTCGGCGCGCCGATGGCCAAGGACTTCCCGGCGCTGACGGCATCGAACGCTGCAGGAGAGCCGGTTACTACGGTGGCGCTGACCCAGTAGCAGCGGCGACTTCTTCGCAGGTGGCTGAACTAACCAGGGCCTTGACGCTAGCGTCAAGGCCCTGGTTTTTTGTCCACCAGTAAATCGGTTATTGCCAACCCTGAGCACGGACCTCGCAATCGAAGCGGAAGGGCAAAGCCTGTCAAGGAGTTCAAGGCAAGGCAGAGAGCGTAATCGAGGATGATGCCGTCTGGACCCACTTCCGGCGCTAGAGGTCTGCCGATCCCGGCGCTTCATGCGTGGCTTTTAAAAGTGAATCCCAATACTGACAAAAGTCTACTTATGTCTATTATGGGAATCATTATGCCAGCCAATGCACCAGAAACATCAAGAGCATCTGCCGAAACTCTTGCCGAACTCGGTAAGCAGATTCGCGCTCAACGCAAATCTTTGCGGGTCAGCGCCGTCGCTGCAGCTGAATCCGCCGCTATGTCTCGGGTAACCCTGCACAGGATCGAGCGTGGGGAGCCTTCGGTAACCATGGGCGCTTATCTTAATGCCATGACTGCCCTGGGAATGAAATTGAGCATCAGCGGTCGTTCAGATTCGATTTCAAACAGCGAAACTCCAAACAAGCAGGGGTGGATTCCCGCCCGTATCAATTTGGAAAACTATCCGCAACTCAAGCAACTTGCCTGGCCGGTTCAAGGAACAAGCGAGCTTAAGCCGGCTGAGGCGCTGGGCATTTACAAGCCCAACTGGCGCCACGTCGAGACTTCGGCGTTGGAGGCTCAAGAACAAAATCTGATTGACGCATTGCGCCTGGCACTCGGAGACCGGCAGCGTGACATTTTAGCGATTCAAACGAGAGCATCACCAGTTCATTGCGCAGGTGCTGCATGCGCTGGATGGACCCATATTGCGTGACGCCAATTGCTTGTTTGGTGGCGGTACCGTAATTGTCTTGCGCTACGGTGAGTACCGAGAGTCAAACGACATCGCCTTTCTTGTCTCGGACGTTCAGAGCTATCGCGGCTTGCGCCAAAAGCTTATCGGTCCGGCCGGCATCAAAGCGATCATGCGTGATGCGGCTGCACCGCTGACGCAAGTCAGAGAAATACGAGCGGATCAATATGGCATCCGGACGATGTTGATGGTTGCGGAGCAGCCGATCAAGTTTGAACTTGTCCTCGAAGGGCGTATTGATCTGGAAAACCCGGGCGCTACTGATGAGGTTTGTGGCGTTGCCACTCTTACGCATCTCGACCTGTTGACGAGCAAGCTGCTCGCCAATTCGGATCGGTGGAACGATGATGGTGTTTTCAGCCGAGACGTTATCGACTTGGCGATGATGACGCCAAGCTTGTCGATGGTGCGAAAAGCCGTGGCAAAGGCTGATCAAGCCTATTGACAATCCATCTGCCAGGATCTCGACAAAGCGATTGGTCGATTGCAAACCCGCCAGGATTGGATGGATCGTTGCATGAAAGCGCTGGCGATGAATATCCCCAAGGCAGTCTTGTGGAAAAGGGTAAGGGCACTTCGGCGCGTTTTACCTGCCGAGGCTAAGGGCTAATTTCAGTAAGTTGCCGGGTGCGCGACCTACTGAAATTGGCTCTAAAGCCATCGTTGCTGTTCGCACCGCTTCTATTTCATTGTTCCGAGAATTCCGAAGGCATATACGATGACGCCTCCGTGAATCTCTCCACGGAGGCATCTTCTACAACTGATGCCGCAACCGCGGCATCGTAATGCGGCCTACACAGTCACAGTATCCGCCAACTCCTTGAACTCAGGAATTTGGTCGAAGTTCATGTATCTATACACATCCGCCGCCTTGGCATTCACCGCTTGCACCAGTTCCATGTACTCGGCCACGGTCGGGATTCTGCCCATCAACGCCGTCACTGCCGCCAGTTCGGCTGAACTCAAAAACACGCGAGTATCAATGCCGAGCCGGTTGGGGAAGTTGCGCGTCGAGGTCGATACCGCCGTGCTGCCCTTCTTGATCTGCGCCTGATTGCCCATGCACAGCGAACAGCCGGGCATTTCCATGCGCGCGCCGGACTTGCCGAGGATGGCGTAGTAGCCTTCTTCGTTGAGGATCATGGCGTCCATCTTGGTCGGCGGGGCGATCCACAGGCGGGTGGGGATGTCGGTCTTGCCTTCGAGTACCTTGCCGGCGGCGCGGAAGTGGCCGATGTTGGTCATGCAACTGCCGATGAACACTTCGTCGATTTTCTCGCCGGCGACTTCCGAGAGGATCTTGACGTCGTCCGGATCGTTGGGGCAGGCGAGGATCGGTTCCTTGACATCGGCCAGGTCGATCTCGATGACGGCGGCGTATTCCGCATCTGCATCCGGCGCCAGCAGCGTGCCGTTGGCGATCCAGGCTTCCATGGCCTTGACGCGACGGCCGAGGGCGCGCTTGTCGGCGTAGCCTTCGGCGATCATCCACTTCATCAGGGTGATGTTGGAGCGCATGTATTCGACGATCGGCGCCTTGTTGAGGCGCACCGCACAGCCGGCGGCGGAACGTTCGGCGGAGGCATCGGTGAGTTCGAAAGCCTGTTCGACCTTCAGATCGGGCAGGCCCTCGATTTCGAGGATGCGACCGGAGAAGACATTCTTCTTGCCCTCCTTGGCGACGGTCAACAGGCCCGCCTTGATGGCGTAGAGCGGAATCGCATTGACCAGGTCGCGCAGGGTGATGCCGGGTTGCAGCGTGCCCTTGAACCGCACCAGAACGGACTCGGGCATGTCCAGCGGCATCACGCCGGTGGCGGCGGCGAAGGCCACCAGGCCGGAACCGGCCGGGAAGGAAATGCCGATCGGGAAACGGGTATGAGAATCGCCACCGGTGCCGACGGTATCAGGCAAAAGCAACCGATTGAGCCAGGAGTGGATGACGCCATCACCGGGGCGCAGGCTGATACCGCCGCGTGCCGTAATGAAGCTGGGCAGGGTGCGGTGGGTCTTGACGTCGACGAGCTTCGGGTAGGCGGCGGTGTGGCAGAAGGACTGCATCACCAGATCGGCGGAGAAGCCGAGGCAGGCCAGATCTTTCAGCTCGTCGCGGGTCATCGGGCCGGTGGTGTCCTGGCTACCGACCGAGGTCATGCGCGGTTCGCAATAGGTGCCGGGGCGTATTCCCTGGCCTTCAGGAAAACCGCAGGCGCGGCCGACCATTTTCTGCGCCAATGAGAAGCCCTTGCCGGAATCGACCGGCGGCTGCGGCAGGCGGAACAGCGTCGATACAGGCAGGCCGAGGAATTCGCGCGCCTTGGTGGTGAGGCCGCGGCCGATGATCAGGTTGATGCGGCCGCCGGCGCGCACTTCGTCGAGCAGGACTTCGGACTTGTAGTCGAAGGTCGAAATCACGGTACCGTTCTTCTCGATCTTCTTCTCGTACGGGTAGATGTCAATGACATCACCCATGCTCATCTGTGTCACATCGCACTCGATCGGGAAAGCGCCGGCATCTTCCTGCGTGTTGAAGAAGATCGGCGCGATCTTGCCGCCGAGGCAGAAGCCGCCAAAGCGTTTGTTGGGGACGAAGGGAATATCGTCGCCGGTCCACCACAGCACCGAATTGGTGGCTGATTTGCGCGATGAACCGGTGCCGACTACGTCGCCGACATAGGCGACCGGATGGCCCTCCTTCTTCAGTTCGACGATCAGGTTCATCGGCCCGACGCTGCCGGGATTGTCAGGCGTGATGCCCTCGCGGGCGTTCTTGAGCATGGCCAGACCGTGCAGCGGAATGTCCGGGCGACTCCAGGCGTCAGGCGCTGGCGAGAGGTCGTCGGTGTTGGTTTCGCCGGTCACCTTGAAAACGGTGACGCTGATCTTCGCGGGCACGTCGGGACGCTGCGTGAACCATTCGGCATCGGCCCAGGATTGCATGACTTCCTTGGCGTTCGCGCTGCCCGCCTTGGCCTTGTCGGATACGTCGTGGAAGAAGTCGAACATCAGCAGGGTCGACTTGAGCGCTTTGGCGGCTACTGCACCGACCACGGCGTCGTCGAGTACGTCGATCAGCGGCTTGACGTTGTAGCCACCGACCATGGTGCCGAGCAACTCGGTGGCTTTCTCGCGGGAGATCAGCGGACAGGAATCCTCGCCCGTGGCAAGTTTGGCGAGGAAAACGGCCTTGACCTTGGCCGCGTCGTCCACGCCAGCCGGCACGCGATGGGTGATCAGTTCGATCAGAGTCTGTTCTTCACCACTGGGGGGTGTCTTGAGCAGGGCAATCAATTCCTCGGTCTGCTTGGCGGTCAGCGGCAGTGGCGGGATGCCGAGGGCGGCGCGTTCGGCGACATGCTGGCGGTAGGCTTCTAGCACGGTAATTTCCTCAATATGAGTGTGATGTGGATTTGGCGGGATTGGAACCATTGAAAAAACGCTGCCGGGCTTCGTCGGAAAGCTGCATTCCGGTAGACCAGGCACGCTGCAACAGTTCCCAGTAATAGCGATATGAGGCGCGATCGTGCAACTTGGCGTCGAATTGGATCGGGCCCCAATTGGCGTCCTGGGCGGCAATCAGGATCGCGGCGGCTTGCTCGATCTCGGCAAAGTCCGGGCGCATGGCTTCGACGATCGGCAAGATCTGGCTGGGATGAATGCTCCACATGCGCAGAAAGCCGAATTCGTTCCGGGCGCGGCGAGCATCGTCGCGGACCATCGCGGCATCGCGTATTTCGGTCGTCACGTTATGCGCAGGTACGATACCGTTGGCGAGCGCGGCGGCGGCAATTTCACACTTGGCACGGACGATGAGCGGGTGCTCGAATTGGCCCGGCGATGTCATGGCTGTCACCGGAATCGCGCCGTGATGACTGCTGACGAAATCCATCAGGCCGAAATCAATGGACTCGACATGGGGAAGGGCGGCGATCTGCCAGACTTCGTGCAATGCGCCGGGCGTTTCGATGAGCACATGGACGGGAATTCTCCGGGATATACTATGCCGTTCGCGTAGTTCGTCGAGCACCGTGATTTGCATCTGCGCATCTTCAGCCGACTTGGGTTTGGGCAGCACTACGTAGGCGAGGCGATGGCCGGCCTGACCAATGATGATGTCGAGGTCATTGCGCCAATGCGGGTGACTGACGTCATGGATACGCGCTCCGACGCGGCCATGGCGATTTTCGCCGCTCATGACGAGGGCCGCGACCATGCTCGCGTGTTCGCGCTCGCGGCCGGCCGGTGCGCCGTCTTCGCAATCGCTGGTAATGTCGAAGATGGGGCCGAGTTCGGCTTGCAGCGCCAGTGCTTTGCCGATCAGCTTTTCCGATCCCGCGTAATGCTCGCAAGCGGAAAGCGCCGGGAACGGCTTGGCGCCGTGAAACAAGACCGTGGCGGGATGAAGCCGGGCAGTCATCGTTCGATGTTCCGCCTCATCCCGTGAGCATGGATTAGCCGAGAAGAGCGGCGACGCCGGCCTGCTCTTCCTGCAGCTCGGCGAGCGTCTTGTCCATCATGGTCCGCGAGTAGGCGTCGATGGCGAGACCTTCAACGCGCTTGTACTCGCCATTGGCACAGGTGACCGGTACGCCGTAAAGAATGTCCTGCGGAATACCATAGGAACCGTCGGAAGGCACGCCCATGGTGACCCACTTGCCATTGGTGCCGAGTGCCCAGTCGCGAATGTGGCCGATGGCGGCGTTGGCGGCGGAGGCGGCCGACGATGCGCCGCGGGCGGCGATGATGGCAGCGCCGCGCTTGCCGACGGTCGGGATGTAGGTTTCGCGATACCAGGTTTCGTCGCCGATCGCGTCCGGGGCCGGCTGGCCGGCGACGGTAGCGAAGCGAACGTCCGGATACATGGTCGGCGAATGGTTGCCCCAGACGACGATGCCGTCGATGTCATTGACAGATTTGCCGGTGCGGCCGGCCAGTTGCGAGACGGCGCGATTGTGGTCGAGGCGCAACATGGCGGTGAAATTCTTTTTCGGCAGATCGGGGGCCGATTTCATGGCGATGTAGGCATTGGTATTGGCCGGATTGCCGACCACCAGCACCTTGACATTGCGCGAGGCGACGGCGTTGAGCGCCTTGCCCTGCTCGATGAAAATCTTGGCGTTTTCCATCAGCAAATCCTTGCGTTCCATGCCCGGTCCGCGCGGCTTGGCACCGACCAGCAGGGCGTAATCGGCATCCTTGAAGGCGACCTGGGGATCGTCGGTGCCAACCATGCCGGCCAGGGTCGGAAAGGCACAGTCGTCGAGTTCCATCATGACGCCCTTGAGCGCGGCCTGTGCCTTCTCCATCGGCAATTCGAGCATCTGCAGAATGACGGGCTGATCTTTGCCGAGCATTTCACCGCTGGCAATGCGGAAAACCAGAGCATAACCTATTTGTCCGGCGGCGCCGGTGACTGCGACACGAACGGGGGTTTTAGCCATCTTGAATACTCCTTGGATCGACGATATCGAAAAAATCCATGTACAGCACTTTCACGGCGGGCGCGCCTGACGCCCGTCAACCTGCTGGGTGATCGGCATAAGCCGAGGCGAATAAAGGGCAAATCATAATGCCGTTTTTTGCACCGTGTCAATATGTGTCTTATGTCTTATAACATATATAAGACATGCTATAGACGATCATAAAAAATTGTGGTCAAATTCGCCCCATGATGCAGCCGCCCAGTGCTTCGGCGCCGACTTTCAGCCCGCTCTATCGCCAGATCAAGACCCTGATTCTGCAAGGGCTTGAGTCCGGCGAGTGGCGACCTGGCGAGGCCATTCCGAGCGAATCTGAGCTGGCTGTCCGATTCAACGTCAGCCAGGGTACGGTTCGCAAGGCAGTCGATGAGATGGCGGCGGAAAACCTGGTGGTCAGGCGTCAAGGCAAGGGCACTTATGTTGCAACGCACGATGATCCGCGCGCCTTTTTCCGGTTCCTCAAACTCGTTCCGATGTCGGGGAAGATCGAACCGACAAAAAGCATCCCGCTCGAATGCTGGCGCGCCAAAGCCGGCCCCGAAGCGGCGCGCATGCTCGCCCTCAAGTTGGGCGCAGCCATCATCATCGTGCGCAGGCTATTGCAGTTTGCTGCCAAGGCGGTGGTGGTCGATGAAATCTACCTGCCCGGGGAAATATTCTCGGGTTTGTCGCTGGAAACGCTGCGCGATTACCAGGGGTCGCTTTACAGTCTCTTCGAGGCGGATTTCGGTGTGCGCATGATTCGCGCAGAAGAACGTTTGCGGGCCGTTGCTGCCGATCGCGGCAGTGCCGAACTGCTCGGGGTCGCCGAAGGCAGCCCCCTGCTGTCTGTGGAAAGGGTAAGTTTTACCTATGGCGACAAGCCGGTGGAATGGCGACGCGGCCTGTATGCGACAGCCGATCACTGTTATCTGAACGAGCTGAATTGACTGATGAGATTATCATGCCCATGCACCGCCAGTGTGTGGTAAGCGACTATCAATAACCTTTCCGGTTGAGACCCATTCAGCGATCGAAAACTGCCAACGTGGTGGAGAGAGCAAAATGTCCGAGATAACAAAGCACCGCCCCAAGTATCTGAATCTTGTCGAGATCAGGCTGCCGCTTGCGGGCGTCGCCTCAATTTTTCATCGCATCAGCGGTGCCGGCCTGTTCCTGACGCTGCCACTTCTCGTCTATCTCCTGCAACTGTCGCTTGGGTCGACGGAGGAATTCGCCAAATTCAAGAGCATTGTCAGCTTCTTGCCGGTGAAGTTGCTGCTCTTCGGTTTGCTCTGGGCACTACTGCATCATTTCTGCATGGGCATACGCGTACTGCTGCTCGACGTTCATATCGGGATTGAAAAAGAAGCTGCCAACCTGTCAGCCAAGATCGTATTCGCCGCCAGCATCTTCCTGACCCTTATCATAGGAGCGAAACTATGGTGAATCATCGCCATCTGGTCGGCGCCCATTACGGCCTCAGGGATTGGTTGGCCCAGCGCGTCACGGCGCTGGTTATGGCTGCCTACCTGATCATCCTGCTTTTTGCATTGCTGGTGCAGCCTAGCGTCAATAGCGAAGTCTGGCATGCCCTGTTCGCGGGCAGCCTGATGCGGCTGCTGACCTTTCTGTTCATCGTCAGCCTCGCCTGGCATGCCTGGGTCGGCATTCGCGATATCTGGATGGACTATGTCAAACCGGTCGGCGTGCGTCTGACGCTGCATGTTCTGACGCTCCTCGTCCTGGTCGGCTGCGCCGGCTGGGCCGTACAGATTCTCTGGAGGTTGTAAGCGTGAACTATACCGTTCGAAAATTCGATGCGGTCATCGTCGGCGCCGGCGGTGCCGGACTGCGTGCCGCGATACAGCTTTCCGAAGCCGGCCTGAAAACGGCTGTCATTACCAAGGTTTTTCCGACCCGCTCGCACACGGTCGCCGCCCAAGGCGGCGTCGCCGCGTCGCTGGGCAATTCCGAAGAGGATCATTGGCATTGGCATATGTATGACACGGTCAAGGGTTCCGACTGGCTCGGCGATCAGGATGCGATCGAGTACATGTGTCGCAAGGCCAATGAAGTCGTCATCGAACTCGAGCACTACGGCATGCCTTTCGACCGGCTCGACAACGGTCGCATTTACCAGCGCCCCTTCGGTGGCCACATGTCCAACTTCGGCGAAAAGCCGGTGCGCCGTTCCTGTGCCGCCGCCGACCGCACCGGCCATGCCATGCTCCACGCCATGTACCAGCGCAACGTCAAGGTCAATACGCAGTTCTTTGTCGAATGGCAGGCGCTCGACCTGGTCCGCGATGCCGACGGCGACGTGCTGGGTGTCACCGCCATGGAAATGGAAACCGGTGAAATCGTCGTCTTCGAGGCCAAGGCGACCATCTTCGCCAGCGGCGGTGCGGGCCGCATCTACTACTCGTCCACCAATGCCTTCATCAATACCGGTGATGGCCTTGGCATGGCGGCGCGGGCCGGCATTCCGCTCGAAGACATGGAGTTCTGGCAATTCCATCCGACCGGCGTCGCCGGTGCCGGCGTGCTGATCACCGAAGGCGTGCGCGGCGAAGGCGGCATTCTGCGCAATAGCGCGGGTGAGCGCTTCATGGAACGCTACGCGCCGAATGCCAAGGATCTGGCGTCTCGCGACGTGGTCTCGCGCGCCATGACGACCGAAATCAACGAAGGACGCGGCTGCGGTCCGAACAAGGATTTCGTGCTGCTCGACATTACTCACCTGCCGCCGGAAACCATCATGAAACGGCTGCCCGGCATCCATGAAATCGCCCTGCAGTTTGCCGGCGTCGATTGCTTGAAGGAGTCGATCCCGGTGGTTCCCACGGCGCATTACCAGATGGGCGGCATTCCCACCAATTTCCTTGGCCAGGTCGTTGTGCCGAAGAACGGCAACCACGCCGAACCGGTGCCCGGCTTCTATGCGGCCGGCGAATGTGCCTGTGCCTCGGTGCATGGCGCCAATCGCCTCGGTACCAACTCGCTTCTCGACCTGCTGGTATTCGGCAAGTCGGCCGGGGAAACCGCTGTCGCGGATCTGAAAAGATCGGCAGCCGCGCACAAGCCGCTGCCGAAGGAGGCGATCGATCGTACTCTGGCGCGACTGGATCGTCTGAACCGTCAGACCGAAGGGTCCAACGTCGACGAAACCCGTCTGGCCATGCAGCGCAATATGCAGAAGAACTGCGGCGTATTCCGCTTCAAGGATCTGCTCAAGCAGGGTGTGGAGCGCATTCTGGAGATTGAGGAACGGGTCGCGCACACTGAAATTCGTGACAAGTCCCGAGTGTTCAATACGGCGCGTATCGAGGCATTGGAACTCGACAACCAGATCGAAGTTGCCAAGGCCACCATGATTTCCGCGGCGGCGCGCCTCGAATCGCGTGGCGCCCATGTTCGCGACGACGCCCCCGATACGCCGGAAAGGCCGAACGGTCGCGACGATGCCAATTGGCTGAAGCACACGCTTTGGTTTCGTGAGGGGAACAGGCTCGATTACAAACCGGTGCACATGAAGCCGCTGACGGTCGACACCATCGAACTGAAAAAGCGCGCTTATTGAAAAGGAATAAACATGAGTCTTCGCACCGTTCAATTCAAGATCTATCGCCACGATCCCGACAAGGATGCGAAGCCCTATCTGCAGGACATTTCGGTCGAACTGGATTCCACCGATCGCAAGCTGCTCGATGCCATTGTCAAGCTCAAGGCCAAGGACGATTCGCTGGCTTTTCGCCGCTCCTGCCGCGAGGGTGTCTGCGGCTCCGATGCCATGAACATCAACGGCAAGAATGGGCTGGCCTGCCTGACCGAAGTCGATTCGCTCAAGCAGCCGATCTTCCTGCGCCCGCTGCCCGGCCTGCCGGTGATCCGCGACCTGATCGTGGATATGACGCAGTTCTTCAAGCAATACCATTCGATCAAGCCGTACCTGATCAACAACGATCCGCCACCGGAGCGCGAGCGCCTGCAATCGCCGGAGGAACGCGAAGAGTTGAACGGCCTGTACGAATGCATCCTGTGCGCCTGCTGTTCGACCTCTTGTCCGTCGTTCTGGTGGAATCCGGACAAGTTCGTCGGTCCGGCCGGACTGCTCAATGCCTATCGCTTCATCGCCGACACGCGCGATCAGGCCACCAACGAACGGCTCGACGATCTCGAAGATCCGTACCGGCTGTTCCGTTGCCATACGATCATGAATTGCGTCGATGTCTGTCCGAAGGGACTCAACCCGACCAAGGCGATCGGCAAGATCAAGGACATGATGGTCAGGCGCGCGGTTTGACATGAGTCTGAACAGATGATGGATGATGCCCGTCGCGCGCGCCAGGGAAGATTGCGCTGGCATTGTCGTCGGGCACTGCTGGAACTCGATATCGTTTTCCAGCGCTTTTGGGAACGGCAGGAAGCGAGGCAGGCAGAGGGGTTGCATGACGGACTGGATGAGGAGACAGAAGCTGCCCTGGAGCGGCTTCTTGAATTGCAAGACCACGATTTGTGGGAGATGGTAAGCGGACGAACGACAACCAATGATCCGCAGCTGGAAGGCTTGATCGAGAACCTGCGTCGGCAATGACGTGGCGCTCTTGGCGGCCAATGCGAACTATGGACCTTCAACAGGGGTAATGACTATGAGCACGCAACGCACGGCAACTCTCACCGTCGACGGCAAGACCGTCGAATTTCCGATCATGAAGGGCACCCATGGCAACGATGTCATTGACATTCGAACCCTGGGCGCCAAGACCGGGCTCTTTACCTATGATTCCGGGTTTCTGTCCACGGCCAGTTGCCAGTCGAGAATCACCTACATCGACGGCGACAAGGGCGAACTGCTTTACCGCGGCTATCCGATCGAGCAGTTGGCCGAGAACTGCACTTTTCTGGAAGTGGCCTACCTGCTCAAGCAAGGCGAATTGCCCAATCTTCAGCAGAAGCTCACCTTCGAGAAGACCATCAAGACCCATACGATGGTTCACGAACAACTGGTCAAGTTCTTCCAGGGTTTCCGCCGCGATGCCCATCCGATGGCGGTGATGGTCGGCGTGGTCGGGGCTCTGTCGGCCTTCTACCATGAGGTGACGGATTTCTCCGACGCCGAGCATCGCAACATTTCCTTCAATCGCCTGGTTGCCAAATTGCCGACGATCGTGGCGATGGCCTACAAGTACAACACCGGGCAGCCGTTCATGTATCCGCGCAACGACCTCGATTACACCGCCAACTTCATGTACATGATGTTCGGCACGCCGTGCGAGCAATACAAGCCGAATCCGGTGCTGGTCAAGGCACTCGACCTCATCTTCACCTTGCACGCTGACCACGAGCAGAATGCCTCGACGTCGACTGTGCGCCTGTCCGGTTCGTCCGGTGCCAATCCCTTCGCCTGCATCTCCGCCGGCATTGCCTGTCTCTGGGGCCCTGCCCACGGCGGCGCCAACGAGGCCTGTCTGCAGATGCTCGAGGAGATCGGCGACGTGTCTCGCGTCGGCGAATACATCAAGCGCGCCAAGGACAAGAACGACAGCTTCAAGCTGATGGGCTTTGGGCATCGCGTTTACAAGAATTTCGACCCGCGTGCCAAGTTGATGGGCAAGGTCTGCGCCGACGTACTTGCCGAATTGGGTCTTGAGAACGACCGGCTATTCAAGCTGGCCAGGGAACTCGAGAAGATCGCTCTGGAAGATCCGTATTTCATCGAGAAGAAGCTTTATCCGAATGTCGATTTCTATTCCGGCATTGTGCAGAAAGCGCTCGGCATTCCCACCTCGATGTTTACCTGCATCTTCGCCCTGGCCCGCACCGTCGGCTGGATGACGCAATGGGAAGAAATGTTGACCGATCCGGAATACAAGATCGGCCGTCCGCGCCAGCTTTACATCGGCACCGCCAGGCGCGACGTTCCTTCCCTGGACAAGCGCTGATCGATGCCGGTTCGGGGGCGCGCCAGCGCTCCCGATGGTTGGTCGTTCCCCATCGGTCGAGGTGTTGTCATGATGAAGCAATTGTTATCCAGCTCCTACCTGTTCGGCGGCAACGCGCCGTTCATCGAGGAGCTCTACGAAACCTACCTGGTGAATCCCGGAGGCGTCGACCCAAGCTGGCGCGAATACTTTGATCGCCTGACCACGCTGCCGGGGGCCGGCAACTATACGGGACCCGATGTCGCCCACGGCCCGATCGTTGCCTCGTTTGCCCAGCGCGCCAAGCTCGGCACGCTGCACAGTGCGGTGACAGCCGCCCCCGACGGCAAGCAGGTCAAGGTACTGCAACTGATCAACGCCTACCGCTTCCTGGGTAACCGCTGGGCACAGCTCGATCCGCTCAGGCGCAACGAAAGACCGGCCATCGCCGAACTCGATCCGGCCTATTACGGTTTTACCGAAGCCGATCTCGGCCAGACCTTCAGTACCGGTTCATTCACTGCGCTGGCCGACAAGGCCACGCTGCGCGAGATTCTCGAAGCCGTTCGGCAGACCTACTGCGGCTCGATCGGCGCCGAATACATGTATCTCGCCGACGTCGGGCAGAAGCGCTGGATCCAGGCCAAACTGGAAGTGACTCGGGCGGCCCCGGCTTTTACTGCCGAGGACAAGAAGCGCTTCCTGCACAAGCTGATGGCAGCCGAGACCCTCGAGCGTTATCTGCACACGCGTTACGTCGGGCAGAAGCGTTTCTCGCTCGAAGGCGGCGAATCGCTGATTGTCGCGATGGACCAACTGATCCGCAGCGCCAGCGCCATCGGTGTGCAGGAAATGGTGATCGGCATGGCTCACCGCGGCCGGCTCAATGTGCTGGTGAATACGCTGGGCAAGCAGCCGTCGATGCTCTTCGACGAGTTCGAAGGCAAGAAGGCGCAGGATCTTTCGGCCGGCGACGTCAAGTACCACATGGGCTATTCGTCCGACGTCGGCACGCCTGGCGGGCCAATGCATTTGACATTGGCATTCAACCCCTCGCACCTCGAGATCGTCAATCCCGTGGTAGCCGGTTCCGTCTACGCCCGCCAGGTCAAGCGCGGCCCGACCGGCAAGAATGAGGCACTGCCGGTGCTGATCCATGGCGATGCCGCGGTGGCCGGCCAGGGCGTCAATCAGGAAATGCTCAACTTCTCGCAAACGCGCGGCTATGGTACCGGCGGCACGATGCATATCGTGGTCAACAACCAGATCGGATTCACCACTTCCGATCTACGCGACTACCGTTCATCGCTTTACTGCACCGACATTTTCAAGATGGTCGAGGCGCCGATTTTTCACGTCAACGGCGACGACCCCGAAGCAGTGGCCTTGGTTACCCAGATCGCCATGGAGTTTCGCCAGGAGTACGGCAAGGACGTCGTTGTCGACATCATCTGCTTCCGCAAGCTCGGCCACAACGAGCAAGACGAACCGATGGTGACGCAGCCGTTGATGTACAAAAAGATCGCCGCGCATCCCGGCACCCGTCGGCAATATGCAGCGCGTCTCGAGGCCCAGTCGATCATTGCCCCCGGCGATGACGAGCAGATGATCAGGGATTATCGCGCGGCGCTCGACGAAGGCCGTCTGCTCATTGATCCGGTCATTACCGATTACCACAGCAAATATGCGATCGACTGGACACCGCATGTCGGCGTGCCTTACACCGAAAAGTGCGACACCACGGTGCCGCTGAAGGAACTGCAAAGACTTGCCCAGCGCTTGACGGTGATTCCCGCCAATTACACCCTGCATTCACGGGTGCAAAAGATCATCGAGGACCGCAAGGCCATGGGCGATGGGCGGTTGCCGGTGGATTGGGGCATGGGCGAAAACCTGGCTTATGCCACATTGGTTGCGGGCGGCTTCAACGTCCGCGTTTCCGGCGAGGACGTCGGTCGCGGCACCTTTTTCCATCGTCATGCGGCGCTGCATGACCAGAACCGCGAGCGCTGGGACGAAGGCACCTACTGGCCGCTGCAGCACATTCAGGCCAAGCAGGGCTGGTTCCATTGTTTCGACTCGGTGTTGTCGGAAGAAGCCGTTCTCGCCTTCGAATACGGCTTCGCCACGGCCAGCCCGGACGAACTGGTGGTTTGGGAAGCCCAGTTCGGCGATTTTGCCAACGGTGCCCAGGTGGTGATCGACCAATTCCTGTCCTCGGGCGAAGCCAAGTGGGGCCGCGGCTGCGGATTGGTTCTGCTACTGCCGCATGGTTACGAAGGTCAGGGGCCGGAGCACTCATCAGCGCGTCTCGAACGCTACATGCAACTCTCCGCCGAGTTCAACTGGGAAGTCTGCGTGCCCTCCAACTCCTCGCAGATCTACCATCTGCTGCGCCGTCAGATGCTGCGCAAGCAGCGCAAGCCATTGATCGTGATGACGCCGAAGTCGCTGCTGCGGCACAAGGATGCCACATCGCCGCTGGTAGACCTGGCTACCGGTACATTCCAGACGATCATCCCCGAAGTCGAGAAAGTCGATGCCAAGAAAGTGACGCGGGTCGTCACCTGTGCCGGCAAGATCTACTTCGACCTGGCGGCCGCGCGGCGCGAGCAGAAGATCGATAACGTGGTGCTGATTCGGGTCGAACAGCTTTATCCGTTCGACGATCACCGGCTTGCCGAAGAGCTCAAGAAATATCCCAACGCCAAGGAACTGATCTGGTGCCAGGAAGAGCCGCTCAACCAGGGCGCCTGGTATGCCAAGGCACATCGCCTCGAAGCGCTGCTGAAGAAGGGCCAAACCCTTGAGGTGGTAGCGCGCGCCGCATCGGCTTCGCCGGCGGTGGGTTATGCCGCAAAACATGCCATTCAGCAGAAGGCAGTGGTCAATGCCGCGCTCGGCATCAAAGAATAGGACATGGAGATATCATGCTGATCGAAGTCAAGGTTCCGCAGTTGTCCGAATCGGTCGCCGAGGCGACCCTGGTCAATTGGCATAAAAAGGAGGGCGATGCAGTCGCCCGCGACGAAAACCTGATCGACATCGAGACCGACAAGGTCGTACTCGAACTGCCGGCGCCGGACAGTGGTGTGCTGGTGAAGATCATCAGGCCCGACGGCGCGATCGTTGCGTCCGGCGAATTGATCGCGCAGATCGATACGGAAGCCAAAGCGGCTACCGCTGCCGTCGCGCCTGCGCCAAAAGTTGCCGCGGCAGCGTCCGGCGCTCCGCCAGGGGCGCCACTGGCGATGCCGGCGGCGCGCAAGATCATGGACGAAAAGGGCGTCGATCCAGCTTCCGTGCAAGGCACCGGCCGTGGTGGCCGCATTACCAAAGGTGATGCGTTAGGTGTCATTGCCAAAGCGCCCGCTGTTACCGTGCCGACCACGGCGCCAGTAACCGTGGCAGCTTTGGCACCGCCTCAGGCCAAGCCGGCGCTGGCGCAGCCCGCGGCAATCAGTGCCGACGCGATCGTCGGCGAACGTCTTGAGCAGCGTGTGCCGATGTCGCGGCTGCGTGCCCGGGTCGCCGAGCGCCTGCTGCAATCGCAGGGCCAGAATGCGATTCTGACCACCTTCAACGAAGTGAACATGGCGCCGGTCATGGAGTTGCGCAAGAAATACGCCGAGAAGTTCGAAAAAGAGCACGGCGTACGCCTCGGCTTCATGGGCTTTTTCGTCAAGGCCGCAGTTGCCGCGCTGAAGCGCTATCCGGTACTTAATGCCTCGGTGGATGGCAACGACATCGTCTATCACGGCTATTTCGATATTGGCATTGCCGTCGGCAGTCCGCGCGGACTGGTGGTGCCGATCATTCGCGACGCCGATCAGCTATCGGTGGCGCAGATCGAAAAGAAGATTGCCGAATACGGTGGCAAGGCCAAGGAAGGCAAATTGTCGCTGGAAGAACTGACCGGCGGCACCTTCTCGATTTCCAATGGTGGCGTATTCGGCTCGATGCTGTCGACGCCGATCATCAACCCGCCGCAATCGGCCATTCTCGGCATTCACGCCACCAAGGATCGCCCGGTCGTGGAAAATGGCCAGATCGTCATCCGGCCGATCAACTACCTGGCCATGTCTTATGATCATCGCATCATCGACGGTCGCGAGGCGGTGCTTGGCCTGGTCGCCATGAAGGACGCGCTCGAAGATCCGTCGCGTCTGCTGCTGGAAATTTAATTGAGTGAGGAGTGAGGAGTAAGGGGTGAGGAGTAGGACCGATCGCGGCTGACCGCGCGGTGGGTATGCCAGCACTGCCTTTACTCACTCTTGCCCCTCACTCCTTACCCCTCACTAGGAAGAAGTAATGACAAAACAATTTGATGTCCTGGTCATCGGCGGTGGTCCCGGTGGTTACGTCGCGGCGATTCGTGCCGCCCAGCTTGGTCTGGCGACGGCCTGTGTAGAGTCCGAAACCTATGCCGATCCCAAGGGTGAAATTCGTCTCGGTGGCACCTGTCTTAATGTCGGCTGCATACCTTCGAAGGCGTTGCTGCAATCCTCGGAAATTTTCCACCAGGCCAATCATTCTTACGTCATGCATGGGATCAGTGCCGAGCGCATTCAGATCGACGTTGCGACGATGATGCGACGCAAGGACAACATCGTCGGCCAACTGACTTCCGGCATCAAGGGCCTGTTCAAGAAGAACAAGGTGACGCTGCTGCCGGGTCATGGCAAATTTATCGGCCGCGAAGAGGACCTTTGGCAGATCGATGTGGCCGGCGAAATCGTGCATAGCAAGCATGTCATCGTGGCCACTGGCTCCAGGCCGCGCCATCTGTCCGATATTCCAGTCGACAATAAGACCATCTGCGACAACGTCGGTGCGCTTGCGCTGAGTGCCGTACCCAAGCGTCTCGGCGTGATCGGCGCTGGAGTCATCGGCCTGGAACTGGGCTCGGTATGGAAACGCCTTGGCGCGGATGTCACCATCCTCGAGGTGCTGCCTGATTTTCTAGCCGCAGCGGATGGCGCCGTTGCCAAGGAAGCCTGGAAAGTCTTTACCCAGAAACAGGGGCTCGATATACAACTCGGCGTCAAGATCAACAAGGTGACCCACAGCAACAAGGGCGTCAGCGTCGAGTACGATATTGGAGATGAAAGCCGCACGCTCGAGTGCGACAAGCTGATCGTTTCCGTCGGCCGGATCCCCAACACCGAGGGTCTCGGCGCCGACGATGTCGGGCTGCAATTCGATGATCGCGGCCATGTCGCTGTCGATCAGCACTGCCGCACCAATCTAGAGAACGTCTGGGCCGTAGGCGACGTGGTTCCTGGGCCGATGCTGGCGCACAAGGGCATGGAAGAGGGCGTCATGGTGGCCGAGTGCATTGCCGGGCAGAAGGGCCACGTCAATTACGACGCGATTCCCTGGGTCATGTACACGCATCCTGAAATTGCCTGGGTCGGCAAGACCGAGCAGCAACTCAAGAGCGAGGGAGTCGAATATCGCAGCGGCCAGATTCCCTTTGCAGCCAACGGCCGCGCGCTGGGGCAGGGCGATACCACCGGCTTCGTCAAGATGCTGGCCTGCGCAAAAACGGATCGTATCCTGGGTGTGCATGTGATCGGCAACAATGCCTCGGAGCTGATTGCCGAAGCCGTGGTCGCCATCGAGTTCGGCGCCGCCTCAGAAGATATCGCCCGGATCTGCCATGCCCATCCAACCCTGTCGGAAGCGATGCACGAAGCCGCATTGGCAGTCGACAAGCGGGCACTGCATTTCTAGATCGTAGCAAGGTTCTTTTAGTCGGGCGGACGACCAAGACCCGTCCGCTCGCGGTGATTCCTGCCCAACAATTTCATGCCCCACAAAATTCTCAACGTCCCCAAGGACGGCATGATCGAAGGATTCAATGCCGCGCTAAACCAGCGCGGCATTTTTGCCGATCCGGCGCAGCTGATTGCAGCGATGCGCTTGCAAAAGTTCTACGATGATCTGCTCGCCTTCAAGGCGGCCCGGCGCAGTCGCCTGCGCAAGCTGCTGGTGCATCCTGAACTGCCCCGCGGCGTCTGGTTCTGGGGTGGTGTGGGGCGCGGCAAGAGCTTCCTGATGGATTGTTTTTTCGCGGCGGTGCCTTATCAGCGCAAACGCCGTGTGCATTTCCACGCCTTCATGCGGGAAATCCATGAGTCTCTCAAGGACTTCCGCAACGAGGCCGATCCGCTGGCCCGCGTCGCCGCCCGTATCGCCGCCGATACACGCCTGATGTGTTTCGACGAGTTTCACGTATCCGATATCGCCGACGCGATGATTCTCGGTCGCCTGATGCAGGCGTTGTTCGAAGCTGGCGTGGTGTTTTGCATTACATCGAACTATGCGCCAGCCCGGCTCTATCCCAATGGCTTGCAGCGCCAGCTTTTCTTGCCGACCATCGCCTTGCTTGAGGCGCAGCTCGATGTCATCGAAATCGATGTCGGCGTCGATTACCGGCTGAGAACGCTTGAGCAAGCCGAGACCTATCTCTGCCCGGCCGACGCCAACGCCGATCGATGCATCGCGCAAACATTCGCACAGATCGCCGGTGGTGAAGGTCATGCCCGCCCGCTCGAGGTTCTCGGTCGTGAACTGGCGGTCCTGCACCGCGCGCCGGGGGTGGTCTGGATCGACTTCGCCACGCTCTGCGGCGGTCCGCGCTCGCAGAACGATTACCTGGATCTGGCGCACCGTTTTCACACCGTGTTCCTCTCGGCTGTGCCGCGCATGACACCCGACCAGGCCAATGAAGCGCGGCGCTTTACCTGGCTGGTCGATGTGTTCTACGATCATCACGTCAAGCTGATCATGTCGGCGGCATGCCCGGTCGAGCAGCTGTATTGTGCGGGCCCGCAGGCCGGAGAATTCAAACGCACCGTCAGCCGCTTGGTCGAGATGCGTTCGCATGACTATCTTGCCAGCAGCCACCGCCGTTTCGAAACGCATGCACCTGGCTGAGCGGGTTTCCGCCCTGGGCAGAATTTCTTGCGACAAAGCCAAGGCGAACTGGATTTTTTTTCGACCTCGGTTAGAATCGGCACGCTAATCTCCCGGGGGGAAGGCATGTTGCATGTCGGACAACCAGCGCCTGGCTTTACCTTGCCCGATGCCGATATGGATTCGTTCGAGTTCGCTTCGTTGCGTGGTCGCAACCACGCCGTACTCTTCTTCTATCCGCGCGATGGCACGCCGTTCTGCACGCTCGAGGCCAGCGATTTCAGCGATCACGAGAACGAGTTCGCGCGCCTCGGCTGTGTGGTCATCGGCATCAGCCGCGACGACTGCCTCAATCACGCCGAGTTTCGCGACAAGCATGGCCTGTCGGTGCGCTTGCTGGCCGATGTCGGTGGAGAAGTCTGCCGCAAGTACGGCGTCAGCCAGTTTCGCGACAAGGACGGCGCAAAAAAGCTCTGCGATATTCGCTCGACCTTTATCATCGACATGCATGGCGTTGTTCGCCATGCCCTCTACGACGTGAACCCGCGGGGTCATGTCGCCGAGGTTTTCAAACTAGTCAAGGAGATTGCCCGCTCATGCAAATTGCCAAGAACACCGTAGTCACCCTCAAGTACCGCGTCACCGATTTGGCAGGAAATGCGGTCGACGAAGGCGCGCAACCCCTGGTCTACCTGCACGGTGGTTACGATGGCATCTTCGACCGCATCGAAGAGATTCTGCACGACAAGGACATAGGCGATAGCATCGAGGTGCAACTAGATCCCGAAGACGCTTTCGGCGAATACGATGCCAAGTTGGTCATCATCGAGCCGCG
>CAISUK010000686.1 GCA_903888645.1 uncultured Pseudomonadota bacterium
AGACCCCGCACCCGTTCTGAATGAAGACGCGTCAAAAGGTCACGACGACCCAGGGCCACCATCAATGCTTTGGTGTAGTTGTGTTGGCGCGCGATGAAAATTGACCATATATGAGTGATTATACGCACTGAAAATTGATCAGGTAATCCGAGTACGCTGCCTGCTTTTTAAGCGGGGGCAAACTAAAGGTGATTACCATGATGATATACGCGAAGATCCGGCGGATGTATTTCCGCGAGAATCTAAGTATCAGTGAGATCGCTCGTAAAACGAGTCTGTCCCGAAACACCGTCAAGCGATGGCTTCGTGCGCCGGATGGCACTGAAACCAAATACCACAGAAGTTCCTCCAAGAAGGTCATCAGTCCTTTTGAGCCTTGGCTGCTGCAGGCGCTCAAGACTGATTCATATCGCCCTAAGCGGGACCGGCGTACCGCTCGAATGCTGTTCGAGGAAATTCGAAAGCAAGGCTTTACGGGCAGTTACACCCGTGTAAGCGAATTCGTGCGCGTATGGCGTGAACAAGGTGAAGGGGTATCTGCCAAATCTGCCTTTGTGCCACTCAAATTCCAACTTGGTGAAGCGTTCCAGTTCGACTGGAGCGAAGAGTCATTGGTGATCGGCGGTGTACTGCGCAAGATTCTGGCGTCCCACACCAAGCTTTGTTCGAGCCGCGCCTTCATGCTGTCCGGTTATCCAGGCCAAAGCCACGAGATGCTGTTCGATGCACACACCCGAGCATTTGCCGCACTGGGCGGGATTGCGAAGCGCGGCATCTACGACAACATGAAGACTGCCGTAGACAAGGTCTGCCAAGGCAATGGCCGCATCGTCAACACGCGCTTCTTTGCTATGGTCTCGCACTACGTGTTTGAGGCCGACTTCTGCAATGTTGCTTCCGGTTGGGAGAAAGGCGTGGTCGAGAAGAATGTGCAGGATGCGCGGCGCAGGATATGGATCGAAGCCAAGCAGCAGAAGTTCAGTACGTTCGAGGAATTGAACGTCTGGCTTGAGGCACGTTGCCGTAGCCTCTGGACTGAACTGATGCATCCTGAATATGACGGTATCACCGTGGCGGATGCGCTGGAACAGGAACATCCGTATCTGATGCCGATGCCGGTACGGTTTGACGGTTATGTCGAAACGACAGGACGTGTGTCGAGTACGTGCTTGGTGAGCATGGACAAGAATCGTTACTCGGTTCCTTGCCATCTGGCGAATCGCATCGTCAGCATCCATCTGTATGCAGACCGGGTCGCCTTCTACGATGAGAACGGCCACGTTGCTACCCACCGCCGGTTGCTGGATCGGAACCAGATCAGCTATGACTGGCAGCATTACATTCCGCTGATTGAACGCAAACCCGGTGCATTGCGCAATGGAGCCCCGTTCGAGGACATGCCGCAACCACTAGCCAAACTGCAGGCCGCCTTGTTGCGACGGGAACGTCAGGAGGGAAGCCGACTTATGGCGCGCGTCCTGGCTGCGGTTCCGACACATGGTCTGGAGAACGTACTCGTGGCAGTTGAACTGGTACTGGAATCCGGCGTGCATAGTGCCGAGCATGTGTTGAACGTACTGGGGCGCCTGAACCAACAACCGTTGCCGGCACGCGCAGAGACCAGTCTTAAACTGAATGAGGAGCCGATGGCGGACACCGCCCGGTACGACAGCCTGTCGGACAAGGAGGTGCACCATGTCTGAGATCGTCAATGAACTCAAGGCGCTCAAACTGCATGGCATGTCGGACTGCTACGCGGAATTGGGTACTCAGGGGCAGTTGGACATGATCGAGAAGGCGGATTGGCTGATCAAGCACCTGATCGATGCTGAAACAACGGATCGAGCGACTCGATCGATCGGCTATCAGATGGGCGCTGCGCGATTCCCCATTCATCGCAGCTTTGCCGACTTCGACTTCAGCCAGTCAAAGGTCGAGCGGCGCCTGATCGATGAACTGGCTTCCCTGACGTTTACAGATACTGCACAGAACGTGGTACTGGTGGGCGGCACGGGAACCGGCAAGACGCATCTGGCGACATCCCTTGGTGTGTCTGCCATCCAGCAGCATGGCAAACGGGTACGGTTCTATTCCACGGTAGACCTGGTCAACACGCTTGAACTGGAAAAGGCTGCGGGCAAGCAAGGTCGGCTGGCGATGAACTTGTTGCAAATCGATCTGGTGATTCTGGATGAGCTTGGCTATCTGCCGTTCTCGCAGGCGGGAGGCGCACTATTGTTCCATTTGCTGTCGAAGATCTACGAGCACACCAGTGTCGTCATCACCACTAACCTGACCTTCGCGGAATGGAGCAGTGTGTTCGGAGATGCAAAACTGACAACGGCATTACTTGATCGGCTGACACATCACTGCCATATCGTCGA
>CAISUK010000687.1 GCA_903888645.1 uncultured Pseudomonadota bacterium
GCATTTCGGGAAACCCTATGTCGGCTCCCGTTTAGGTTTGTAGGATGCCTGCCCGTAACCGCTGACCGGCCAACGGCGCCAGGCGATGGATCAGCACCAGCAGACGCTCCAGGTCAAGGCGGCGGTCAATGATCGCAATATCGACTTTCTCGTCGGCGACCGAATCGACCCCATCCAGGTCCAAGCCAGCCTCTTCCAACACGCGTCGACTACGCTGGACATGGGTGACGCCAACGTTGTGCGCGACACGATAGACCCAAGTGCGCAGAGAACACCGCCCGTTGAAACCGGCAAAGCTTTGCCACAGCGCCACATGCACCTCCTGCAACCGTTCCTGTCGCTTGGCGGCATCGTGCTCGTAGCCACCGCCAAAGCGGGCGATATCCGGTCCAAGGGCTTCTACGGTGCTCCGGTATCGCCTGTCCTGACTTGCCTGCAGATCGGTTGCGTGCTCAATCGCCATCGTTGTGTATCCTGGTTCCTCGCTCCCAAAGGTAGTCAGGAATTTCCGGAGTTTCTTACAGTTGACCGGCAAGACGGTCAAACAGGCGTCCGACCGGCACGCCGCCGGCGAACCGGTCATTCCCCGAACAGGTCGCCGAACTTCTTTGCGCCATCCGACGCGGTGCCCGGCGTCGGGACGCCTTTCGGATACTCCTCGGCGATGCGGTCCTCCCAGTACGTTGTCGGATTGGGCGCACTGCAAAGCCGCCGGTAGACTTCTTCCGGAACATGCTTGTAAGCCAGCACGGTCCGGTTGTCCCAATGCAAATCGAGCTGGCGCGATGCGGGGTCGTAGACGGCCTTGCGGATGCGGCCGTTGGTAAATGTTTTGGTAAGCATGTCCAAGATCTCTCCTAACAAACCTACTCCGGCCGCTCCAGCTTGGTCGCCAGCAGGATGGTCGAAAACGTGTCGATAACACCCTTGATCGCCCGCATGCGGTCAATCACGGCGTCAAGTTCGTGCGTCGATTCGGTCGACAGCAGGGCGCACAGGTCGTAGCGTCCGCTGACCGAATAGAGCTTGGTGATTTCGTGGCGTTTGGCCAGCGCGCGCACCACCTCGGGCTCGTTCTTCGATTCGATCGAGATCAGCACCATGGCGCGGATGGTCGATGTGGCGCTGGGCTTGGCGACACCCACCGTGTAGCCGGTGATGACGCCGCCGTCTTCCAGCGCTTTGAGGCGCAACTGCACCGTGCTGCGCGAGCAGCCAAGCGCCTTGGCCAGGCGCACCACGGGCAGGCGCGCGTTGACCTTGAGCAGGTCGATCAGGTGATGGTCCAGTGCGTCGAGCATGGCATTCCGGCAGTTTGTATGAAACGGGTGCATTGTGACTGAATTCCGCAGGCAATTTCAGGCGAGTTGCCGATTTCCCCTGGCGCCATTGGTCCGTAGACTTGTCGTCAGCGAACCACCCGAGGGGAACCCCCATGCTGCAACGAGTCGATTTCAATCCTGCCAAGAAACTGCTGACCCGCGCCGAGCTCGACGCCTACGACCCCGAGTCGGAATCCTGGCAAAAGCAGTTTGCCCGGCGCTACACGCACCACGGTGAACTCGACGGCATCCTGAACAAGATGGA
>CAISUK010000688.1 GCA_903888645.1 uncultured Pseudomonadota bacterium
ACCTGGCGATCAAGGGGCTCGAAAGTTCCGCGCAGCAAATTGCCCATGGTAATGTTCGGGCACCTGCGTATTTCTCCCCTCGGATCAATCATGACGAATCTTGAACCGCTCTTGCATTTCCTGCCGATGTATTCGGGAATTGCTTCGAGGTGTTGGTCATCGTGAAATGGATCAATAGAAGGTCTTTCAGCCATTTCTCCCAGCATCGGCGCATAAAATTTTCGAGCAGCTTGCGCTACGGAGCGAAAGTTCTCTCGATCGGAATCCGTATAGTCACGAGGATAAACTTTTCCATCGTAAGGTCCACGCAGTACCTTTGGTACTACGGCCAGTCCCCTTGGTTCAAGCAGCGAATTCACTTTATCCATGCTTGACAGTATCTTTGGATCCCCAACCAGCGAAATCATGACCCTGAAGCCACGTGAACGCAGCAGATCGACATTTTCAAAAAACACCCTAAATCCTGAGCGCTGTTCTCGCTCAAGGGGATGAAAACCTGCATTTATAAAATGAACACGACTTGGATCGACTTGCTCGGAGAACGCCTTGATCGAATCGCGTGACAGGTTGCTGTTCAGACTCAGGTAGTGTTTTCTTGACAATAACTCGCACAGGTCGGCAAATCGGGGCAGGATCGTGGGTTCGCCCCCAGTTAAATGGATCAGCCAAGTGAGTCCAGTCTGATCGAATGCCGATGACCATTCCTCGGGTGAGGCAGCTATCGCCAATTTCTGACGAAGCAGGCTCTCCGGAAAAAAACAGTACGAGCAAGCGTAATTGCACGTCGTAAACATGGTCCAGTCGGCTTCAATGTCATAGTTCATATTCCTTAGATTCCCTGTTTAACTCAATCGTCTGTAAAGTTTCACGGGTGTTTCCTTGGTTTATCCTGGTGAAGAAGTTCTCGTACGGAACTGGTCGCCGACGCCAACGGGGCTCTCCGCTAGTCGAGTGTGGCGCCAGGGCTACAAGCCCTAGTCAAGAGCAGACATCGATCATCGGCGCAGAATTAATCAAAGGGAATAAGCGTACCCACAGGAGGTCTGCATGACTCGCGGTGTTTCCTTAGAGTCGAATGTCGTAAGAAAACTGGTTGGCGACCCAATCAAGAGTATGCCCCAGTCTTGGTCTGATTGTTCTTAGATAATCGATGTGTTGTGGTTCCTTCTTATAGCGATCTATCGAGTTTGTATCAATTTTACGCAGTCCGTGCATCGCAGCGGCGGCTTCGGCTGTCGCATTGAATGTCTCAGTGATCTCACCGACTGTGTGGTAGATGTTTAAATTGAAACTGGCGGCCAATTCGCCTTGTACTGCAGCAGGACCTAACGCCAGATCTTCATAGCGGATGATCTTGACGTTCTTTCGTTTGCTGTCGATGAGAAATTGCAGGGCAAGCATTTCACTCAGCCATCTGTGAGGGGCAATATGATACCGTCGATGCTGCGTGGTCGGATTGAAACTGGTCAGTACATCGTAAGGATGTCGGATGATGTAGGCAATGCAGATTTGTTCCGGTATCTCCTCTATACGCTCATAGGAATTCCAGTTGCGTTTCAATACCAGCGTCGAGCTTGTCGTCGAAACGAGCCCGAAATGTTCGACAGGCAGCTCTAGCGGCAAGAGGTGAATGTCATCAAATGTTGACATGACGGCTGTCAGCAGCCATGTACCTGATCGTCCGCAACCCATGATATAGATGCGCTTCACCGGACGAACGCGGTCAATCGCAGCTATTTGAGCGGCAAGGCGACCCGGCTGGGCGAGCTGGTTCAGAGCTTCGGCACGGAGCGTATCGTCCGGAAGATTTTTCGGGTTTATCAGTTTTACCGTCAGCAATACCCCTTTGGATTTTGGCTGGCTGGCGGGCTGCATCGCTGAAGCCGGCGCAATCATCTCAGCAATCGCTATGCCCGATTCCCCGGCGACGCTGTACAGCAGGTAGGTGCGGTTGTCATGGGCGAATATTGCCGGATCCCTGAGTGCATTTTCACGACCCGTTGCGGCACCAGCTCTTGATTCGACAAGCGGCATATCGGCGCCCTCCCACGTTGTTTCGGGAGCCAATACCAGTTCGTAATTTTGGGCGTACCAGCGATCCGGTGGCTGGCCAAGATCGATGTGTGCCCTTAAGATGCGCTCAGGTTTGTCTCCGATGCGCGTGAAATAGACTTGCAATGTTTCGTCAATCACCTGCAGGGCGACGTGACGAACATCGCCTGGCGCGTTGGCAAGCAGGTCGGTCATGGGAAATACGGAGTTGTTCAGTCGCCTGAAATTACCCATTCCTGTGTCGGATAAATAAATGACGCCGCCTTTAGCCATGCCGATCCAGACACTCTTCCAGTGAACCACACGCAGGTAGAAGCTGGCCAGGGGTGCTGCATTTGCAACAAAATCTATGCCGTCATCGGAACTCGCGATGAAGGTTGACTGCCGGTTGCTGTCGGCTTCAACGCCATGAAAAAACATGTGTATTTTTTTGTTGGCGTGGTCAACATGAACATCGGGTGAGGCAATGTGGTCGCGGCAACCGCTTGCATCGCTAAGTTGCAGCGTTCCCGGATGGTAAATTTTCCACGGACCTTCCAGTTGTTCGGCATAGGCCAGCCGGACATGACTTCCCCTATGGTGTGCGAAATAGAGGTAGAAACGTCCCAGGGGCCGGGGTAGCCATTCCGGTACGGCAATCAGCGAAGGACCGTTGATGTTATTGCCCGCGTCTGCCTGGAGCATGTCTCCTGTAATGATGGGATTCTGGGGGAAGCGGCGAACCGTTGCAAAGGCTGAATCAATCGAATGAGGTTTAATCATGGTATCCATTCAGTGCTCAACCAAAGCGAGGCTGGGGGACATTGCATTGCAGGGCCTGGACGAGGGAGTGATAGAGGTTGAATTTTTGGTAAGTATTTAGCACTGGCTATTCCAGCCTGTGTCATTGTTTAAAATCAACTTCGAGGCTGAACCGCTAGCGGCAATGTCCGGCGAACCTCAACTTGCGAGACCCTGTCGATGCCCTTGCTTAAGCAACGCCTCGAAATCCTGATCTCCTGCCCGTTTTTCTAACAGTGGGGTGATGGCCTGAATGAGGCGCTGCGTACTTTCCTTCAGCAGATCCCTGTTTCCCACACGGTGCGCCTTGGCCACCAGATCATCGTAAAACGGCTGGTCATCATAGATGCGAATCAGCGTATCGACGATTGACGTCAGAATTTCCGTACCGGGAATCTTCACATACGGCGGCTCATAGCACGCGGCCGGCAACTGCAATATGATTCCGGCATTTTCTATCCCTTCCGGCATGCCGCCGCGGTTGGTGATGAGCGCGGGGATACCGTTCATCATCGCTTCCACCAGCACCCGGCCATAGCTCTCCCACCAGAGACTGGGCATCAGCAACAGCCTCGCCCGAGCGTAAATGGGCCGCATATCGTTGGTGTGCGGTGTGACGGTGACGTTCTGCAGAGATTCCCTGGGCTTGCCAAGATGCCGACTGACCGCGCCGAGGTGCTCGTGCCAACTGCCGCGAGACTCGACCACCTCAAACTGGATATCGGGTCGCCGCGCCTCCATTAACAGCGCCACCATCGCCACAATGTTCACGCCCTTTTCCGCAGACGGGTTGACGAACAGGATCCGCTCCCGCGTATGACTTGCAGCGACCACGGTGCCCGGATGGACAAACTTTCCCACGGGAGTCATTTTCAGGCTCTGCTTTTCCGCGTACATGGCAGCCGTCGCCCGTGAATCGGTGATGATCAAGTCCACGTCGCGGCACCACCTTGCGCCGGTATAAGTGCCGTTACCCACATAGACGACAACTGGAATCCCCCGGGCTCTGGCTTCGATGCCCACGATAAATTCCGTAACGAGACCGCCGTAGTAGAACACCAGGTCTGGCTTCCAAGTGTCCAACAGGCCTTTATATTGGATGTACCAGACGCCCGCTTCATGGGAAGTCATTTCATGGCGTTTGGTGCTTGCCGTTTTCACGAGGCGGTGGGCAAGGGGGTCGTCACGCACATCGACGAATACCCCGGCTGCATTCTGCCATTCGGGCAACAGCTCGGCGAGTCGCAATTGTCCCCTTGGGTGGTCGAAGTTGGTGGCGCCAAGAATCGCAATCTCGAACCCTTGGTGCGCGAGCTGGCGCAGCATCTCTCGGACCGACATGCTGGCACCGCTGGAAGTATCGAGCAGGCAATAACAATTTGCCCACAAGATGCGCGGACGACGTTGAGGTGTCTTGCTGTTCACGGGTTTCCAATCAATGGGGGATGAACTGGCGTCCTCGAACCGGGAAGCGTGCGTCTTCGGCGCCGAGTCCGCTGAGCTGTTCTCCTCAACGTAACGGATCAATTTTGAAGGGTGTCTGCGTGAACCTCATGCCGCGAGTTTAGCAAACAACCCATGCGGGCTTGAGAAAAACGCCAACATGAAAGGCGGGTCTTAGGCCCTGAATTGAAAAAACCCCGCCTCCTTGTGAGAGACGGGGTCTTGGAATTGCTGCCCCCTCGGTGCGTTGAGGGGAAGGGGTCTTGAATGCCGAGACCCCTTGCGTTGTGCTACTTAGCCAAGAATGAAGTTATTGGCATGGAAGGTCTGATCGACACCGAAGTTGGCGACACCGACCGTGCCAACCAAGACGTCGCTTGCTGCGGAGGCCGCTGCCGTGTATTCCTTTATCGTGTACGACCCCGGGGAGGTGGTCGAATCGGTCAAGAGAATATAGTGCTGGCCCGTTGCCACTACGCCCGCATCCAGGCTACCGGCTGCCCTGCTGGCACCTTCATACACGGCTTTGGCAGCGTAGCTGCTGAAGTCGAGCATGTCGTAACCGGCATTCGGGTGCGGTGCTACAACCGTCCACACCGACGGGTGCGTCGAAGCGGCGACGCCTGGCGTAGCAACGAACGCACCGACGATGCCGTCGGTCGTGGCGGAGGCTGAATCAACTTTGAAGTCTGTCGCCGCTGGTTCGGTAACAACCCCGGGAGCACTTGCCGAAAAGGTGACACTGTAGGTGTGAGCAGTCGCATCATAGACAACTGTTCCCGCAGTGAAGTCGGTGAAGTTTGCCGTCGCCAGTTTGGTCGCTAGCGTCAACGCACCGTCGCCCTGTGCGTAGGCTACGCCGCCATTACCACCGGCAGCCCAAAATGTACCGCCAGCGAAAGCAGCTGAAGTAGCTTCGTTGAACGTCACAACAAAGCTTCCTGAAGTAGCAGGCACCGCGACATCCGCACCCGCAGTTCCGTTGGTTATTACGACCGTACCACCACCACTAGGACCGGTCGTGGCATCGTAGGTGCCGGTAAACGCAGCGGCTGTCGGGAAGGTGTAGGCGCCCGGTTGCACCTTCGTAAACACGATGTCATAGGTCCCATCACCATGGGCTAAAGGCGTACCTATTGTCCAGTTCGCACCGGCTGCGTTGCCGTATTGATGAGCAAACTGGTTCGCAACGTCGGCTGCGGGAATGATGCCCTGCGTGACAGGCGCGGCGAGCGTGACCGTGATTCCATCAAATATGATGGTTTCCGCTGCCGGGTTACCATCCGAATCGTTGAAATTGGCAGTGAAAGTTTCTTTCGTGCCACCAACCCACTGACCGGTAGGCGTTATCCACGTCGAATCGAAGTTGACGATGGTGTCAGTCCGCGTCGCAAGACCCGTGTACACGACCGTGTCGTTGCTGCTGGCAAGCAGTTGAGCATCGGTCGGTAGCGTAGCAAGGGCAAAATTAACCGACAAAGCGGTACCAAGGACGATGATGTTGTTGGCCGTGCCGACGGTGACCACGCTGTCCTGCGGATTCCCCGAGTCCTGGCCGCTGAATGGTTGGGCAAAACTATTGTCGGCATAAACAATTTCGGAATCAAAGCGGCCATCGGAGACGGGGGTATACAACCCTGTGGTGGAATCCCACGCATGGAAGCCCAGCGCGGCGGCTTCGCTAGTGGAGAGTTGGTGAATACCGGTAGAAGACGCCAACTGCTGCGTCGTCAGTGCCGAGCTCACCAAGTTCACCTGGATTCCTGAAACTTGTTCAGTTCCGTCAATCAGGGAACGCACGGTCAGGGTACGGCCAGGACCATCTTCCGCGATCAGTAGCTTGTTCAGCACCGGGTCGTTGTTGATTGCATCCTTGATGGCTTCGTTGATCGTCAGGTCATTGACGGTCACGCCCGTCAGGCTGCCTGTCACGTTGCCAGCCACACCCACGGTTGCCGACGTGAAATGCTCGATCGTGTTGCTATTGTTGGCTTGGTGCGCGAAGGTCACCTGCAAACCCAGGTTGACGACCTTGGTCGCATCCGGAACGGCTGGATATGACTGCAGATCGTAAACGTTATAGTTGCTATTTTCATCCTGATTGAACGCCCACGCGGCACGGCCCTGGTTGTAGAGCGCAACGCCGGCAGGTGCCGTAACGTCGGCGCTGACCCCGGTCTGGTCGATATAGACGGTGTCGTAAGCGCCGGCACCGACATTGATCACCCAGTCGCCTGAGCCAAAGGTGCGGACGATATCGCCGTCAGCATTACCGGTGTTGATCGTCAGTTGGCCTGTGGGATCGATTGGCTGACCAAAGTGAACCGTATCCGTGGGGTCGACAGCCTTCCAGGCGTTGGTATGTTGGTTCGAATACCAGTTGGTTGCGCCTTCCGCAGAGGCAGCGCCTGTCCCGATCTCCGTGATGATTTCGGAATGGCCCGTGCCACCGTTGATGGTCAGGGTCAGGTCCGAGCGCGTCACCGTGCCCGGCTGGGCCAGGTTGGCTGGGTCCAGATACAGGTTGATGTAGTTGTCGCCGCTGCCACCGGTGTAGGTGAAGGGAACGACTTCCGCTGCAGCGCCGCCGCCAGTGGCCGGAACGTGCGTATCGACTGGCGTCAGGTACTTGGCAACCACTTCGCTGGAAAGACCGGCAAACAAGGTCAGGTCACCCTTCAGGCCAGAGGCGTCGAACGTCTGGACATCTTTCAATGCCTTTTCGTTCAGTACGATGGGCGCAGCCGGGTCGGTGAACGAACCCTTGTCCAGACTGGTGGTGGTGGTCACTGCCGGGTGATAGATGGTCGAGGTGATAACTGACCCTCCAACATACTCAGTGTAGGCTGGCACCGTGGTCGTTTCGGTTGTATTCGAATTACCGATGGTCAGGGCAGCAAAGGTACCCGTCTGAGCCGGATCGGTCACGACATCGACAATACGCAGGGTATTGTTGGTCGATTGCAGGGCAGACAGGCTGCTGAACTGCGCTGCATTGCCTTGCACGGTAACGGCAAACTTCTCAACACCATTCTTGAGGGCACCGGACTTGTAACCAAAGGTATTGGTGTAGTCCGTCGCCATGGCGCCAACCGTCAGGGCACCACCATCGGCACCGCGGCCCACCTTGTACAGGTCGATGGGTGAGGTGATGGGATCTGCCGTGCTTGACGACGTGCCAACGCCAGACTCACCATACACCTGGTAAGAGCCGGTTGCGCTCGGGTAGTGATGGAACCCTGTTGCCACCACAGGCGTGCCGTTGCTGGAAGCCAACAAAATGGCCGGAGCCGCCTGGGGCAGCGCGTTGCCATTCAGGTCTACCGTCTTTGAGTTGCTGGCATCCAGGGTGATTGACAGGCTGCCCAAGGCAACGTTGAGCGGCTCGGCGGCTTGCGCAGCAGCCAATGCGGTTTTCAGCAGGTTGACGAAGCCTAACCAGGTTCCGGCATTTGGGCCAGTGCCGTCCAGGAATTTAACCATGGCAGCGGAATCGGCAAAGATGGTCTTGGCGACGCCATCAAGTGTAAAGCTGAGACCGTCAGAATCGATCAGGAGGAGCGGTTTCGCCGGGGTAGTGACGGCACCCTTCAGATCTTCCAGCCAGTAGTTGGTCGAGGCAGCCGATGTCTTTCCTGCCAGCAGGTAGTCGTTATCAAACAACACTGTCAGGTTGGACTCTGCGTCGAGCGCATGCGTGTTACCCGTGTGATCCATGTGAATCGTGATCGCACTGGTGTTGCGCGCGTCGGCCAGCAGACCGGAATCGGTCAGCGTGGTCAGGTTTTCAATGGTCAGGGAAGCATCGCTCTGCACTGAACCGACGTCGGTCAGTGCGGTCTGGCTCTTGGCATTGATGACGACGGTTTCAGCGGAATTGGCAAGAGCCTGGTTCACCGTCAGCGCGGTGTAGAAGGTCTTTTCGAGGCCGCTGGTGATCGGGGTGATCGCCTGGCTCGGTGCATTGTTCAGCGCGGAAGCGGCTTGTACCGTGGCGTTCAGGGTATCAACTCCACCGCCACCATTGAGATGGTCGCCGGTTGCCAACGTGTTGGTTTGCTCGCCATTGCCATTCTGTACGACGTTGGCATTGAAGGTGTCATTGGCGCTGGTGCCGGTCAGGTTGTCCAGACCAGTAGTGAGCGTGAAACTTCCTGCACCCGCCGAGAGGGTGGACAGTGTCGATGTGATCGTTGTCTGAAAGGCAACGAGATCCGTCGTATTGTTGACCTGGCCGATCAAGGCGCGGGCGGTGGCGGCAGCGGCATTGCCCTGATAAGCCAACTGCTCGGAGGTGGTGTCGATCGCGCTGGTGAAATTGATGGCAGCGGCAATCTTGTTGGCCAGCGTGAGCGCGTCGCTACCGGAGGCGCCTTGGGCAATCGCCAGTGCAGCGCTAGTGCGGGTGATCGCACCGTTTTTCAACTGCAAGGCCCAGTAGTTGAGGCCACCTTGCTCGGCTTGACGACCAAGCACATTTACATAGACGGCATTGACAAAATCGATCTCCGACCCGACCGCCCCGGAATACAAGGCGGCCGATTCGGCGCTGGTGCCAAAGCTGTCGACCAGAGCCTTGACATCGCTGTTGGTGCCGTAGGCGTCGATCAGCCCCGTCAAGTCTGTGGGTGCTGCCGCGTCCAGCAGTTTATTCTCGTAGAAGCTGAGCCCGAGGGGATCGGCCGGGCGACCGAAGTAAGCAATGAAAATCTCTTGAACGATATCTTGATAATCAGCAGCTGTAGCCATTTGTAGCTCCTAGGTGAAGGTGGTTTTAACCGCAAAAGACTGTATAGCCTGGATATGCTGCGCAGCATGACCAATGAATGATCTTTTACAGTCGGGGTGCATTTTGCCACAACTTTATGGAAAAGATGTGACGACGATCACAAAAATGCAATCGCACATTCGTCATAGACGTCATGTTCGTTCAGGTCGATTCGCTGGCGCGCCGATTGGGCGCAACCGATTCGGCAGGTCGTTTTGGGGCGGCGAAGCGGAACCCGGATTCCAGAGCGCACGCTCGAACCCTTCCTGGATTCCAGGTTCTGCGCTGAATGTGTGAAAAATTCTTTTCCGCACAACCCAGTCGTTCGTGGTCCCGGCGAAGGCCCATATTAAACAGGTCTTTGTCATACTTTTAGCAGGTAAGCCAGTTGATCAAAAGAAATGGACTGGAAAGCTCCGTCTATCTTTTGTTTGATTATCGAAAAAATACAATTGACATGACGCTTCAACGCGTTCGAGAATCACAAAGCGAAGAACGCCCACCATGGGCCGCTAGAAGCGGCTATTTCCAGGCATAAAGGACCGTGTCCATGCCGCACATCAGCAACTCGCGGACGCGTGGTGTGTCGTTGGCCAACGCGCCGTCGACGCCGCCAGGCGGGTTGATGAAACGGACTTCGTGACGGGCGAAGCCGGCCACTTCGGCAAACAGCGCGAGGAGTTGCGCCGGCACCGGGCGGTGGTGGGTCGGATCGAGCCAGAACCCGGAGTTGATGACGTAAAGATTTTCCGGGTTGGGTGTCTCGACCACCAACAGGCCGCCGGGCGCCAGTGCGGCGTGGGCTTTTTTGAAGAGGGCGATCTGCACCTCGAGGGGCAGATGTTCGACCAGATGGAAGACGCTGATGGCGGCCAACCCGGAGGACCGGTTGAGCGCGTCGAGGGCGTCGCCCTGCCGAACGTCGAGACCCAACTGGCGGCAGCGATCGACGCACCTTGGCGAGAGATCGACACCGGCGGCGGCAATGCCGGCTTCCTTGAGCATGGCCAACCAGTCGCCGTGGCCACAGCCGAGATCGAGCAGGGCTCGCCCGGGCAGCGCGGCGACCGCCTGCCGAAGCGGCGCGA